>JBJXFZ010000023.1:0-6339 GCA_046154245.1 Pyrinomonadaceae bacterium | reverse complement strand
CGGATCGCTGCGCAGGCCGTCATATTCGTAACCCGTCTTAACATATCGCAGCAGCAGATCGCGCGTTGTAGATGCGCGTTCGAGCAGCTCCATCGCTTTATCATTGTCGTTGAGAGCAGTGTAGATCGCAGCGAGCAGCGCGGGCGAAACATATTCGTTCATATTCTCGATCCGCGTCAAGATCGCACGTGCCTCCGCGCGTTTGTCCGGCATCTTTGCATACGTGATCGCAAGATAAACGAGCGACTGGCTGTATTTTTCTTCACCCAAATCCGCGAGATTTTTTTTGTAATGAGTGATCGCCTCATTATTCAACCCTTTTCCCGCATACGCGTAACCTAAAGCGAAGTCCGGTGTCCATGCTGACGGCTCGGCGGCTTGGGCTTGCCGGTATGCTTCAAGCGCGTCGTCGAAGCGTCGCGCCTGAACAAGCACACCGGCCTTGAAAAGCAATATCAGCCGCTTATTCAACGGGTCACGAACGCTCAGTTCCTCGATCTGCGCGAGAGCTTCGTCTTCCCGATCCAACACGGAAAGGTGCATGGCGTAATTGTTTCGCACAAAATCCAAATTTGGGCTGAGATCGATCGCTCTCAGATACTCACGCTCGGCGCTTATCCAATCGAATTCGTATTCATAGATCAGGGCACGAACGGCATGAGCCTTTGCAAGATTGCCATCCAGCTCGAGCGCTTTTTCGATCGCCGCCTTCGCCTTTGGGATCTCCTTCGCGGGGTCGCCGGTTCTATTTGCTTCGACGCAATGCTGGTAAGCGATCTCGACATATGCGTCAGCGAACATTGGGTCGAGCTCTATTGCTTTTTCAAAATTTGGACGCGCTTTTTCGCTTCCGTCCTCTGTGCCGTTATTGGCAACAAGTCCGTTGAGATAATGGCGATATGCCTCTGAATTTTCGGTGCTTCTTTCGACGATTCGCTGCGATTGATCGGCTGTAAGTTTTACCTTCAATTGCTCGACCATCGCCTTTACGATATCGTTTCGAACATTTTCGATCTCGTTAGCTTTTCGTCGATATTGCGCTCCGGCAAGTTGCCGGTCTTCGGTCGCGTCGATCATATCAACTCGAACTACAATGTCGTCGCCGACCCGCTGCACGCTGCCGGTGACTACCGCGCGCACTCCCAACTGTGACGCTACGTCTTGGACGTCGAGGTTGGGCCCACGAAACTTCAGGCTCGAATTTCGCGAGATGACTTTTAATTGCGGTAGCTGTGAAAACCTGTCGATCAGCCCGTCGCTCAAACCATCGGCGGCGTATGCGAGATCGCCATTGCCGCTCAAGTTTTCAAAAGGCAACACAGCGATCGAATCAATCCTGTCACTGTTGCCGCCAGAGAAAAACGCAAAGTAAACGCCTGTCGAGACGGCTGCAAACAAAACAACCGCCAATATCGGATAAGCCAATCTGCTCGCGAGCGGCGCGCCCGAAATTTCCGAGACCGCCGTCGGCCATAGCGAAGCAAATCCCGTGCGCCGCTTTTGTCCGTAGTTCGTCGATTGATCGATATCGATGGTCGAATGAATTTTATCGCCGACAGTCGAATGAATTTTCTGCTCCGAAGCGCCGGTTGCATAATTCGAGCCGATCGCAAGCTGATCTTTTAACTTTGTGATATCGGCGCGAAGTTCTTTCGCAGTCTGGTAACGCGCTTCGATGTCTTTCGAGAGCGCTTTTGAAATTATCCAATCGGCTTCGGGCGGAAGGCTGCGGTTGTGAGTCGAAATTTGCGGCGGCTCATTTGTGAGCACAGCGGCGATGATATCCGCTCGCGATTCGCCTCGGAACGGCCGTTTACCGGCGAGCATTTCGTAAACGACGACGCCGAGACTCCAAATGTCACTGCGCGCGTCAACGAGTTTTGCACGCGCCTGCTCGGGCGACATATAAGCGTCGGTACCGAGTATCGAACCCGGCTCCGTTTTGAGTAAAGCTTTTGTTTGGTCTTCCGAGCCAGGAGTCGAGTCGATCCTTTTTACTTTAGCCAAACCGAAGTCGAGAACCTTCACATAACCGTCGCTGCGGACCATTATGTTCTCAGGCTTGATGTCGCGGTGCGTGATGCCGGCATCGTGCGCGGCTGAGAGTGCCGACGCGACTTGGGTCGCGATATCGAGCGCTTCTTTTGTGTCGATGTCTTTGAGTTTGTCCCGCAGAGTTTCGCCATCGACAAACTCGGTCGCGATAAAATGAACGCCGTCGTCATCGCCAAATTCGTGAACCGTAAGAATATTCGGGTGATTCAACGCCGACGCGGCCTGCGCCTCGCGCTCGAATCTTCGCAGACGATCTTTGTCGCCGACAAGCTCGTCCGGCAAAACTTTTAACGCGACGCGGCGATTGAGTTTGATGTCTTCGGCCAGATAAACCTTGCCCATCCCGCCTTCGCCGATCAGCCGCTCGATGCGGTAATGACTGATCTCGCGCTTCATCGGCTCGCGCTTTTGATCTTCGTTCGCAAACGCCTCGGCGATCAAAAGATCGGGCGAGCTATCGAGAAACTGCGAATGAAGTTCGTCATAGCTGAGCAGCGACTCTAACTCGCTGCGAAGACCGTCGTCACCGCCGCACGAATCGACAATGAACTGCGCACGTTTCGCCGCCGGCTGCCCGAGCACCGCACGGTAGATGTCTTCGAGTTTTGTAAATCGGCCTTTATCCATTTGCCCCTCTAGCTGATAAACGAGAAAACTCACCAAATCAGGTCATGCGTCTAACTCTCGCAGCAGCCACGCTCGCGCGAAACGCCAATCGCGCTTTACCGTTTCGACCGAAATATCTAACGCCTCGGCCGCCTCTTCATTCGTCAGACCGCCGAAAAATTTAAGCTCGACGATGCGGCATTTGCGCTCATCGAGATCGGCGAGCCGCTTAAGCGCGTCCTCGAGTGCAATAACCTGCGACGAAACTATATCCGTATCGGCGATGTTGTCTTTCAGCGAAAGACGTTCCTGCATGCCGCCGCGTTTTTGCGCGACTTTCCCTCGCGCGTAATCAACCAGAATGTGCCGCATCGCCGTCGCCGCGACACCGAAAAAGTGCGCGCGATTCTTCCAGTCGTGCTCGTCGCGGCCGGCAAGCTTTACATAGGTTTCGTGGAGCAGATCGGATGTCTGCATCGACTGCCCCGGACGCCGTCGCAACGCACCACGAGCCATTCGACGCAACTCGTCATAAACCAGCGGCATCAGCTGTTCGAGCGCAAGTTTGTCGCCGTGATTCCAACGGTCGAGCAACAGAGAGATCTGATGCGGGGTCGAATTTGGCATTAATTATCGTGGCGCTGAATACCAGACGAGTATAGTGCAAAACCGCACAATTTTGAAATTTTTTGCGCCATCGTGACCCTTTTTTCGAAACGTTTCCGTTTAGGCAAATAGAGAGAGCGATTTCGTGACGTGAATTAAATCGAGGAAGCTCTCCGTTCACAGAATAAAAAGGAGAAAAATTATGAAACACAAAAATATTTTCGTTTGCTTCCTCGTCATGATCTTGCTGACTGTAAGCGTGGTCGTTTACGCACAGGTCAGCCGTCCGTATCGCAACGGCTCGGTGTGGAACGTCGCGTTCATCCGCATCAAACCCGGCATGGACACAGCTTATCTGAACTATCTCGCGAACGACTGGAAAAAAAATCAGGAAGCTTCAAAAAAAGAAGGCATCATCCTTTCTTACAAGGTTCTGACAACCGAAGCTCACGGAGCGGGAGATTTTAATGTGATGCTGATGACCGAATACAAGGACCTCGCCACGATGGAGGCAAATGAAGCGAAGGCTGACAGTCTCGCGCAAACGGTCATCGGCAACGACGCAAAGCAGATGCAGGGCTATAAAGAACGTCTCGAAATACGCGAAGTCCTGCAAGACAGGCTCGCCCGCGAGATCGTTCTGGAACCTCGGCGCTGAATACAGTAACGCCACCCACAAGCGCCGCTTGTCTCCCACACTTTTGCCAAACGATCCGCCTATTTTGAGCTTGGCTATAAATTAGCGCTTCCCTGCAAACAGATTTTGGCATATAGTGTAGTCATTCAATCAAAACTTGCCACTTTCCTACTCACCGGGAAATGAACGCCACCCACAGAAAATTTTTGTCGCGCTAGAGCGGAGGTTTGTTGATATGAGCAGAAATGAATGGACGATTATGATCTATCTCGCAGGCGATAACGACTTGAGTGTCGATATGGCTTATGCAATGGAGCAACTAAAAGGGATCGCCGGCGAGGAAGCCAACGGAACACATCTATTTGTTTATTATGACGGAAACTCGGAGTCGATCCCGAGTCTGTATTGTGATTTCTCTGACTCCGCTAACCCTAAACACGTTCGTTCATTTAAAGTGCCGAACAAGCTTTACCGCGTCGAGCCGAAGCGGAATGAGAACGCCGCCGATTACAGGTCGGTATTGAACTTTGTCGACTGGTGCGTGAATAAGGTCGAGGTCGAAACTGATGGTTCAGTCCGCCGCGGCCGTCGGGCCGATAAATACGGGCTGATATTTTCCGGCCACACGTTAGGCTTCAATGACCCCGGTTTGTTTAAGGATGAGTCATCCGGCAAAACGATGAAAATGGCAGATATGTTCTTGTTGGTCGACAGGCTTACGACAAGCAAAGATGAGTTGGCGGACAAAATTCATGATCTTGATCTGGAATATGAAAAGGATCATAGATTCGACTATGATCCGGACGCGGATCGACGTCGATCCACAGTATTGCTCGGCCAGCCGCTCGACATTTTGGGCTTCGACAGCTGTGTAATGGGAATGCTCGAAGTCGGTTATCAGTATAAAGGAGCCGCAAAAACAATGATCGCGTCCGAAGGCAGCGTTCCCAGCGCCGGCTGGACTTACGCAAAGATACTCGGTTCGCTAGCGCGTGAGATGACCCCGCTCGACGATAACGAGGTTGCAGCACGTTTTGTCACGCAATTCATAAAGAGCCAGGATTCTTTTACGGTGGGTGGTGTTTCGGTCGATATGGCGGCTTGGGGTAAATCCCGAGGAAAAGGCAGAGCGCGGCCAGGGGTACCAGCGTCAGAATCTCACGGCGGTTGAGGTCGGTCGGCAGGCTGCTGTGGGAAGCGTGCGCGGTTTCCGCCCCGTGCCCCCCGTGTCCCCCATGCCCTCCGTGTCCGTCACCGTGCGCGTGGCCCGCGGGCTCCAAGAGCGTGCCCCACACGATCTTGCCGGTCATGAGGAGCAGGTACATGGCCGCGATGACGACGCCTGTGCCCGCGATGAATGCGTACCAGGGGCCGAGGTTTCCGATGGTTGCGCCCGGGAGCGGGCCGCCCTCGCTGTTCCACACACCGCTGCCCCACGCGCTGCTGGCCTGGAAGGCGCCTTTCATGCAGAGGAACTCGCTCACAAACCCGTTCAGTCCTGGGAGGCCGACGCTGGCCATGACGAAGAAGACCATGAAAGTCGACCAGACGGGCATTCTGGAGGCGAGGCCGCCGAGTTCCTTCATACTGCGGGTGTGGTAGCGCTCGTAGATCATGCCGATGAGGAGGAAGAGCGCGCCGGTGGAGAGGCCGTGGTTGACCATGTAGAGGACGCTGCCCAGAACGCCGCTGCCGTTCAGCGCGAACATGCCGAGCATGCAGAACCCCAGGTGGGCGACGGAGGAATAGGCCACAAGCTTCTTGATGTCGGTCTGGACCCAGCAGATGAGGCCGCCGTAAATGATGCCGACGATGGAGAGCGTGGCGAGGAGCGGCGCGTACTCAACAAGCGCGGCGGGTGCGTAGGCGAAGACGAAGCGGAGAATGGCGTAGGTGCCGAGTTTCAGAAGCACGCCCGCGAGGATGACGCTGCCTGCTGTGGGCGCCTCGGTGTGAGCGAGGGGGAGCCATGTGTGGACGGGGAAGAGCGGGACCTTGACCGCGAAGCCCGCCATGAGGGCGAGGAGCACCCAGCCCTGAGCGGTGGCAGACATGTCGTCGGCAGAATCCCGGAGAGCGAGGATGTCGAAAGTCCATGTGCCGCCGTTCATTGCGGCGTGGTGCCAGGCGACGTAGGCGAGACCGGCGAGAGCGATGACCGAGCCTGTGAACGTGAACAGGAAGAACTTGATGGCGGCGCGCTTGCGGTTGGTGGAACCCCACAGGCTGATGAGGATGAACATGGGGATGAGCGTGAACTCGAAGCAGACGTAGAAGAGGATGAGGTCTCGGGCGACGAAGACGCCGGTCATGGCGGCCTGGAGGATGAGGAGCCAGGCGTAGTAGGTCCTGAGGCGTTCGGTGATGGCGGTTGTGGAGCAGGCGACGCAGATGGGGCCGAGCAGGGCGGTGAGCAGGACGAGGAGGCCCGCGAT
>JBJXFZ010000148.1:0-3254 GCA_046154245.1 Pyrinomonadaceae bacterium | reverse complement strand
CTCGCCCTATCAATGTTTCTCGGCTTTTGCGGGCAACACGCTGCTGATCTCGCCCGAAAAACTTGTTGAAGACAAATTGATCTCAAAGAAGACGCTCGATGAGCGGCCCGAGTTTCCGAATGGCAAGGTCGATTACGGCGCCGTCTATAAGTGGAAGACTGACATTCTCAGCGTGGCGTATGACGGCTTTCGTCACACGACGAAAGCCGATCTTAGCGTCGAGTTTGATAAGTTCTGTCATGAGAACGCGTGGTGGCTCGACGATTACGCGCTTTATCGCGTCATCAAGGCAGAGCAGAAACAAAAACCGTGGTTCAAGTGGCCGCCCTTGCTAAAACTGCGCGACCGTCTCGCCATCGACAAAGCGCGCGAGCAATTGTTTGACCAGATCCGGGCCGAGAAGTTTTGGCAGTTTCTCTTCTTTCGCCAGTGGTTCGCGCTAAAAGAATACGCGAACCGCAACGGCGTAAAGGTGATCGGTGACATACCGATCTTTACCGCCCTCGACTCGGCGGACGTCTGGTGCAATCAGAAAAAATTTAAGTTGAACGCAGACGGTACGGCGAAGGTTGTCGCGGGCGTACCGCCCGATTATTTTTCGAAAACCGGACAGTTATGGGGCAATCCGATCTACGATTGGGATGCGATGGCCGTAGATAATTTCTCGTGGTGGACGTCGCGCGTGCATTTCACGCTCGCCACCGTCGATATCGTTCGCGTGGATCACTTTCGCGGGTTTTGCGCGGCTTGGGAAGTTCCCGGTAAAGACAAAACCGCCGAGAACGGCGAATGGGTCGATGTGCCGGGAAGGCAGTTATTCACTGCTCTAAAACGTTCGATAGGCGATCTACCGGTGATCGCCGAGGATCTCGGCTTTGTCACCCCCGAGGTCGAAGAGCTGCGCGACGAATTTAGTTTTCCCGGCATGCGGATTTTGCAGTTTGCCTTTGGCGGCGACGCGAACAATCGAGACCTGCCGCACAAATACATAACAAATTGCGTCGCTTACACCGGCACGCACGATAACGACACCGCGGTTGGCTGGTGGCGCTCGCAGGTCGGAGCCGATTCGACACGCGACGAAAGCGAGATAGGTCGCGAGCGTAAATATTGCCTAAAGTATCTCGACACAGACGGCAGCAAAATTCACTGGGATTTTGTTCGCGCCGTTTGGGCATCGGTTGCCGACACGGCGATCGCACCGATGCAGGACATTCTCGGCATCGGCAGCGAGGGCCGTATGAACCTACCGGCGACCGTCGCAAATAACTGGCAATGGCGAAT
This sequence comes from Pyrinomonadaceae bacterium, assembly GCA_046154245.1. Classification (GTDB taxonomy): domain Bacteria; phylum Acidobacteriota; class Blastocatellia; order Pyrinomonadales; family Pyrinomonadaceae; genus OLB17. The sequence continues at coordinate 1,970 of JBJXFZ010000148.1, read as the reverse complement.
GACAAAAGACGCGATTCGCCCCGAACATGTGAAACGGCTTCGCGAGCTTACTGAAATTTACGGGCGCGCTTGGTAAAGTATTAATATGAGTTTGAAAGAACAAATCATCGCCGATATGACCGCTGCGATGAAGGCAAAGGACGCCGATAGAACCGGCACGCTGCGACTGGTAAAGGCCGCTCTGATGAACCGGCAGATCGACGCGGGGCGTGAGCTGACCGACGACGAGGTGTTAAAGGCGCTTCAGACGCTGGTCAAGCAGCGCCGAGATTCGATCGAAAGTTACGAAAAAGCCGGTCGCGCCGAGCTCGCCGCAAAAGAAGCCGCTGAGATCGTAGTTATCGAAACCTATCTGCCGCAGGCCGCAACGGCTGAGGAGATCGCCGCTGCGGTCGACGCCGCCGTCGCCGAAACCGGCGCTTCGTCGATCAAGGATATGGGCAACGTGATGAAAGCCACGATGGCCAAGCTCGCGGGCAAGGCTGCCGATGGCAAAATGGTCAGCGATGCGGTGAAAGCAAAGTTGTCATGAAAGAACCACCCCGTCAATCCCGACAAGATACGTCGGGCTTGCCACCCCTCCTTCGTAAGGAGGGGAGCTGGTTCGAGCGAAAGCAGCGCGAACGCGCTCTGCGTGCGCTTCGGCGGCAGCTCGACTATCAACGCGAAAAAGCGGCGTCTGCCGAAGCTACTGAAGATGAGATGGCTCGGTTTCAGTTCCTTCGCTCGCAGATGATCCGCAAACGTCTCGAGGCCATCAAGCCGATAGCCGCGACGGATCGCGTGCTCGAGGTCGGCAGCGGCACAGGTGGTTTGATCTTTGGGTTTGGGAACAACTTGCGAGTCGGCATCGATCCGCTTGCCGATCATTACAAACAGCTTTACCCAAAGCTCCAGTCAACTGCCAACACGGTCGCGGCCCGTGGCGAAGATCTGCCGTTCGCCGACGCCTCGTTCGATATTGTGCTGAGCGACAACGTGATCGATCACGCCGAGCAACCGTTTGCGATCGTTGACGAGATGATACGCGTGTTACGCCCCGGCGGCCTTTTATACTTCACTGTCAACATTCACCACCCGATCTATCATCTAGCCTCGATGGCCCACGGCGCATGGAACGCACTCGGTGTCAAGATCGAGCTCTCGGCCTTTGCCGATCACACCGTTCACCTGACTGAGAAGCGCGTCGCGGACTGCTTTGCGCATCAGCCGCTCAAGATCATCGAGCAAAGCTCGAGCATCGCACGAGCGCGCGAGTCGGGGGTCGGCGGAAACTCGCAAGAATCGCATCTTCGCAAAGTCTTTTTTAAGAACGGGATCTTTGAACTTCTCGCCGAGAGACTTTGATACGACGAATCCGATTCGTCATCAGTAGCCGTGAGCGTGTGTTTGCTGTATCAAATAGCTTTCGAGCCTGCCGCTGTTTTTATCCTATCCACATCCACGCTTGACAACTTAAGAAAAAAGGAGCGTAATGTTTGCAAAATAGGAATTGGGCCGCGTCATTCGCAGTAGTAGAGAGTTCTTGGCCGGTCTGATTACAAGGTTACAAAGTAATTGGTAGAAACGGCTTCGATTTCCCGCGTCGAAATTCTTCCAAAGAATTCCCCCGCCCGAAACCCCAGCCAAAACAATACAACTTTATCTGGTAGGACTACGGGAGGGTTTGATGTCCAGAAAAAAGAGAGAGCGGAACGGAACGCGGATACTTTTGTCCACATCGCTTCTACGGGTTGTCGTGCGTCTTTGCGCGTGTTTGTTGATAGTTGGCTTGGTTGGTCAGACACTGATCGTCGGTCCAATTCCACAGGCGAACGCAAATGCCGCACAGTTGCCTGCGCCTGTTTCTGCACCGCCGGAGCCTTTCTTAGTTCAAAGTTCCGGGTTCCAAGTTGCAAGTTTGTTAGAGCTAGGCGCTGACGCGTTGTTTGCGTTTGCAGCGCCGAAGGCGAAAGAGTCAAAGGACAGAG
>JBJXFZ010000146.1:0-3394 GCA_046154245.1 Pyrinomonadaceae bacterium | reverse complement strand
AGGATGTCGGCGGAGGATTGACGGCTGCGGTGGTGTTTGGTCTGTTTGTCGGCATCTGCGTCGCGCAGACTAACTCGCTGTTTAGCGCAGACGCGTGGAACAACATCACGTTCACCGCCGGCGAGGTCAAAGATCCGCGCCGCAACATTCCGCTATCGCTCGCTCTCGGAACAGGCCTCGTCATCACGCTCTACATGCTCGCGAATGTGGCGTATCTCGTGACGTTGCCGTTTGAGACTATTCAAACCGTAACCAGCGACCGCGTTGCGTCCGCGACGGCCGATGTCATTTTTCCGGGCGTCGGAGCCGTGATAATGGCTGCGGCGATCATCGTTTCGACATTTGGCTGCAACAACGGCCTTATCCTCGCCGGTGCGCGTGCGTACTACGCGATGGCGAAGGACGGCTTGTTCTTCAAATCCGCGGGCGATCTCAATAAGTTTCACGTGCCCGCTTGGGGGCTCGTTATTCAGGGCATCTGGTCGGCGTTTTATGTTTTGCCGCGAACCGTAAAGACCGCTGCCGACGGCAAGATCAGCTATGGCAATCTTTACGGCGATCTGCTGACATACGTCATCTCGGCGGCGTTGATCTTTTACATTCTCACCATCATTGGGATTTTTGTTCTGAGATCGAAACAACCTGACGCCGAGCGTCCGTATAAAGCATTTGGCTACCCGATCGTTCCGGCGCTGTATGTCGTCGGAGCCGCTGTAATTTTGGTTGTGCTGTTTATTTATCAGACGACCGCGACCTGGCCCGGCCTACTGATCGTCCTCACGGGCGTGCCGGTTTATTTTATTTGGAAAAGTAGGGAACGCGGACGCCCTCGTCCGCAATGAGCACGCAAGTGCGACTAGGCATTGCAGTAAAAAGGTGAGGCGGACGAGGGCGTCCGCGTTCCAATTCAAACTTTAGGAGGTTTTCATGTCACTATTTGCGACCAAACCAATCAACCAGATCATCGCCGAGGCCGAAGAAACCGGCGCTCATACACTCAAAAAAACATTGAGTGCGCTTGATCTGACGATGCTCGGCATCGGCGGCATCATCGGTACCGGTATTTTTGTTCTTACAGGACAGGCCGCCGGCAAACATGCCGGGCCGGCCGTTATCATTTCGATGATACTCGCCGGAATTGTCAGTGCATTTGCCGCACTTTGTTATTCGGAGTTTGCGGCGTCGGTTCCCATCTCGGGCTCGGCCTATGCATATGGCTATGGAACGCTCGGCGAATTTGTCGCGTGGATCATCGGCTGGGATCTGATCCTCGAATATGCATTCGGTGCGGCGACGGTCGCCGTCGGTTGGTCGGGATATGTCGTGAGCCTATTTAGGGACACGCTCGGGATCAATTTTCCGCTGAGTCTGGCAGCGCCGCCTGGAATGGAGATCAAGAACGCTGCAGGAGCGGTGATCGGAACGGGTGTTTTCAATCTGCCCGCCGCACTCATTGCGGTTGCGGTCACGCTCCTTCTCATACGCGGCATTAAAGAATCGGCGAGCTTTAACTCGATTATCGTTATCATCAAAGTTCTCGTCGTCGTTCTTTTCATCATAGCGGGAATTGGCTACGTAAACATGGACAACATCGGCATCGGCTGCACGGTCGGGGCTCCGGGCTGTGCTGAGTTTCTGCCGTTTGGTTTTCCGGGCGTTGTGACCGGTGCAGCAGTTATCTTTTTTGCGTATATTGGTTTCGACGCAGTTTCAACTGCCTCGCAGGAGGCTAAAAACCCGCAACGCGACATGCCGATCGGCATCATGGGCTCGCTTGCAATTTGTACAGTGCTTTACATTTTGGTTGCCGGTATCATGGTCGGCCTTGTCGATTATAAGCTGCTCACAAATGCCGCCGCGCCGATCGCAGTTGCTATCGACGCAGCATTGCAAAAAGCTTCCGGCACGACGATGGGAACGATCCTTTACGTGTTCCCGACGATCATCAAGGTCGGAGCCGTGCTTGGTCTTAGCTCGACGATGGTTGTGATGACGATGGGTCAGCCGCGTGTTTTCTATTCGATGTCGAAGGACGGCCTGCTCCCTGAATGGGCGGCAAAGATTCATCCGAAATACCAAACGCCGCACGTCACGACAGCGATCACCGGAACAATCGTCGCGATACTCGCCGGCTTTGTGCCGATCAGTTTGCTTGGTGAATTAGTCAGTATCGGAACGCTATTCGCATTTGTGATCGTTGGCACCGGAATTATTATTCTACGCTCGTCGAATCCGGCGCTGCATCGGCCGTTCAAGGTACCGCTCAATCCGTTTATTCCGATCGCAACGGTTGTCTCGGCAGCTTATCTGATGAACAGCCTGCCGCTCGACACATGGATTCGTCTGATCGACTGGATGGCCATTGGCCTCGTGATCTATTTTGCATACAGCTATAACAACAGCCACATGGGTAAAGTCACGGATGCTGAGGCAAATGTCGAGACGCCTGCGAACTACACGCCGCCGGTCGCTGCGATAATCGCGATCGTTCTGTGCATTGCGTTGACGCTCTATCAGGTCCCGTATCTGATGAACCTCAAAGCCGATATACCATTTAATCTCGGCATCAGGCTTTTTGCATGGATCATTACGGGAGTTCTCGTTGGCGTTTTGATGTATGGCAAAGGCGACCGTTCCGGCGGGCGCGACCCGAAAACGCGAAGCGTCGGCTTGATGCTGTCGCTTGCCAATCTGGCGATCTGGGCGGGAATCACGTTTTACTACTTCAAATACATGCACGCACCGGCGATGTAGTTATTTGGATTGGTTTTTGCCACAGAGCGCACCGAGCTTATATTCGGTGAACTCTGTGGCTTTTTTGTATGCAGAAAGCTTTTCTGAAATGGCTGGTCGGCACCGGCGGATCGGCGAACTGAAAACTAGAAAGATGCGAATCATTTTGCCATAAACGATTCGCATCTTTTGTGACGTATAATTTGATTTACTACGCGCCCCAAGCGAAACGAGATGGAAATCGCAGTCCTTATCATTTTCGTTATCGGTTATCTCGCCATTGCTCTTGAGCATCCGATAAAAATTAACAAGGCCGCCAGTGCTCTGCTCACCGGCGTTTTGTGTTGGACTGTATTCGTTCTCAGCCAGGCTGACAAAGACGCAGTCTCGCACAAGCTCACCGAACATCTTGGCGAGATCTCTGGCATCTTGTTCTTTCTGCTCGGTGCCATGACCATCGTCGAGCTGATCGATGCTCACGACGGATTTCAGATAATCACGGATAGGATCAAGACGCAGAGCATCGTCAAGCTGCTCTGGATCGTCGGGACGATCACGTTTTTCCTTTCCCCCATTTTAGACAATCTGACGACGACGATCGTTATCGTCGCAATGCTGCGCAAGATATTGCAGGACCGCGACAAGCGACTGTTTTTTGTAG
>JBJXFZ010000145.1:0-13248 GCA_046154245.1 Pyrinomonadaceae bacterium | reverse complement strand
CCCCATTGATAATATGTCTGCTGCGAGCCCGGACCGCCTAAAACGTAAAACATTCCGTTCGATGGCCGCCACACCGCAAGATCAGCCGGCGGAGCGGCGGTGGCGTTTACATCTTCGACAGCGAGTAATCGCGAGCCTGCGTGAATGTATTCTTTACTGAGTTGCGGAGTGCCGGACGGCAGCGGGTTAGTCAAGGCTTCGCCTTGATTGCGGACGAGGGCGTCCGCGTTCCGCCCGAACCAGCCCGTCCGCTTACCCGACATCGCATCCGTATGCGGCAGCCAGCCGTTACGGGCCATCACGCCCAGCCCAACCAAACACAAAAGCAAACACACTCCGGCATACACGATAAGCCGTTTACGCCTATCGTCGCCAGTGAAAAGATTTGGGAACATGGGTGACTCCTTTTCTAACTGATTTCGTGAAAACCAAAAAAATTGATTACCGCGATACTACGCCCAAGAGAAAGCTAATGTCAAGAGGGGATGGGGCAAGGTCATTTACACACATTGAGTTCGAAACAAAAAAGGCGGGCCGCGAAGCCCGCCGTTTCATGTCCAGAGAAAAGCAGTTAGAGCATGAAGTTCAGTGTGCCGGCGTTTGCGGCGTCGTGATTGCGGTGGTCGATGCCTCCCTGATTGTTTGCGTGGTAGTTTGGAAAAACTACGGGCTCGTCCCCCGGCTGCAAGCCGAACCATTGCGCGAGACGCCGACAATACATCTCAACCGACGTTGTCGGTATCCAGCGACCGCGGCCCGTTGAGCTGCTATCGGCATCATCGAATGCACCGACGGCATTGCCCATGAGGAGCGTCGGATAGTAGTTTCCGGTGCCGTCGGGACGTTTACTGCCGTAAAAGTCGCCGCCGCGAACACCGCCGCCCATGACGAACATGTGATTTCCCCAGGCGTGGTCGGAACCAACGATGCCGCCGGTGCCTGCTGGATTCATGGTTCTGCCAAAGTCGGACAGCGAAAACGTCGTCACTTCGTTCGACACGCCTTGAATGACCATTTCGTTGTAGAACGCGCGCATGGCCTGACTAAACTGGGTGAAGAGATTAATTTGGTTAGGTAGCTGGTTGGTGTGAGTGTCGAAGCCGCCGATCTGCACGTAAAATACTTGTCGGTTTACGTTCAGATCGAGCCGCTTTTTGATCAACCGGGCCACCTGCTTCATCTGACGGCCGATGCTTGTATTCGGGAACACCTCCGTTACCTCTTGACTAACCTGTAGCGCCGCGTTCGCCTGCATTGCAAGATCTGTGACGTGGCTGGCGGCCGCAATGTAATTGGAATTGAGATCCAGTTGTCGCAGCGCGTTGAAAGCGGTAAGCCGGGCCGGACCGCCCGTGTTCGTAAAGCCGGCGGGATTGAGCACATTTGCGAGCGACGTGTTCGAATCCGCGATAGCTAAGGGTAACGTCGACTGCCCGGCAGTAAAGAGCTGAGCACCTGCGATTGAGGTGATCATCGGGACGAGACCTGTGGGGTTACTGCCCGCGTTCATGCGATCTGCGGTTCGTCCGCCCCAACCGGTAAAACCCTGTGTGTTGGACATCGCGGTTTGCCCCTGGGTCACCTGATCCGAGTGTGAAAATAGCTGATAAGGCTTTTGGAATGCAGCATTGGTGTACTGGGATTTCAGCAGCGGCCGAACCAGAGTGCCGACATTTGTAACTACGGCGAGCTTTTGCATTGCCCACAACTCGTGGATACCGTTGTTGACGATCTGATCTCCCTGCAGAGGCAATATCCCGAGATTCGGATGCATGCCGTAGTCCAAATTGCCCATTCGCGGAACGGTGATCGGCAGCAGATTAGGCTGTGGTATTGCCAAACCTTGCGGCGTGCGCAGATTACTGTAGGCGGTGTAATTACTAATCGTGGCGTCGTTATGATTTGGGATGATCATGTTGTTGCCGTCATTGCCACCCGACCAAAAGAGCAGGACGAGCGCCTTGTAGCTGTCGCCGCCCTCAGGTGCGTTCTTTTCGTCGATCACCTTTTGAGCCAATGCGTTCATCGTGCCGAGGTGTCCCATCTGCGTGGCGAGCGAAGCCATGCCGAGGGCACAACTGCCTGTTTTTTTCAAAAAGTCACGTCTATTTTCTTTCATTGTTTTTACCTCTGCACTTGATACTGTGACGATGTCGCCACTAGATAAACCGCCTGTCTTGCACGCTGTAACGGATCGGTTGAGACAATCGCGGTAACCGCCGTAAGGATCGTGCTCTTCATCTGTGCCGACATCGTGCCGTGCATCATTCGGCGGTTGAGTTCGTCAACAAGCTGATTGCCGGTCGAGTCAGCCGTGGACAGAGCTTGCAAGTCGCTGAAATCGAGCGAAGTTCCGTTTGGTGCTCCTCCATTATTAGTCGGAGCGCTTATTGCAACCGCTGGGTTTGTGAACGTAAATCTATTAATGAAATTAGCCCGCGCGATCGTCGTTCCGGTAGTCAGCAGTGCAAACTCGGGTCCGAGCAGCGATGAATTTGGAACTACGTAATCGGGCGGAAAGTAGTTGAACACTGTCGGCGAACGGAACGGAATTTGGTTCATCCCCGTGTATTCGCCGCGTTGGAAAAAGACGCCGTCGCTAAGACCTAGTCCATCAGCCGAGCGGACGTTAAAATGACGCAGGATGTTCGTCGCATACTGCCATGGTTCGCGCAGCTTGCCGTAGTTCGGGTCGGTTTTTGCATCGCCACGAGCTTCGGGGTCGAGCAAGATCGCCTTAACCACGGCTCTCATGTCGCCGCGAACCCCAAACCCGTTGTTGTTGAAAACCCCGGCGACACGGCTGACATACGCCGGCGTCGGATCACTCGTCACCATATGCTGAATCATCACCTTGCTGACATACGGTCCGAGGCTTGGGTGATTAAAGACGTTGTCGAGCGTCTGGTTGAGTGAGTTGGTCGCGTAGGTCTGAATGTTTGGGAACGTTGTGCAGTTACCGCAGGCCGCAATATTCGTTGTCGTTGAGCCGGGATAATTGAACAACGTCTTTGCCGTCAGATCGTGCAGATTGTTGTTGATGTTAGCCTGGTTAACGCCGGCATTGAGGAGCATCGGGTCGATGTAATTCGGCGCGTTAACTAAGTTAGGACAGCTTGCCCCGACGACCGAGCATAACCGCCAGCCGGTCAAAACCTTTGTAAAGTTATTTACAGTTTCCTGGTCGTAGGTCGGTATCGGGTTGCCGCTGCCGTCAAGCTGATACGTGCCGTCTTGATTCAACATGAAAAGACCGACCGTGAAAAGCTGCAGTAGTTCGCGGGCGTAGTTCTCATTCGGGTTGAACCGCGTGCTGATCGACATGTCGAGATAGGTGCCCATCGTCGGATTAAGCGTCATCTGCTGCATCAAGTTGCGGTAGTTGCCGAACGCGTTTGCGGAGAGCACCTTGTGATACTCGACCATGTGCCGAGATTGCTGAATATCGTTGCCCGAGGTAACCCATATCTGACTGAGTGCCCATGCGACGCGGTGTCTCAACTGCGATGTGCCGTAAAGGGCTTCCTGAGAGTGCCATGTCTGAATCGGGTACATGGTGTATGTATCGCGAAAACAGGTGGCGGGAACGTCGGGAGTCACTGTTTGATCGCCGTCGCAGTCGCCCGGCGCGGTGCCAGGCTTTAGCGGCTGATTTGGATATGGATAGGCCGGTGATGGATAGGGCGCGTCCAATTGTGCGTTTAACCATGACCGCAGGCCAAGACGACGCATACTGTTATCCATCAGAAACGTCGGCCCAAACGTAGACTGTTCGAGCATACGCTTGCGGTCGCCCGACCAGCGATAGCCGACGTACTCAGGTTCATAGGCCTCGGCGGGCGGAACAGTTTTTGTAATCTTCGAACTGACGCTAGCGAGAGGCATCGGTTTTGCACCTTCAGATTCCTTGATCGCGCCGCCGGTTCGGCCGAGACCGAGCTTAACCTGATTACTCGCGAGTCCGCGCCAGGTTAGGTAGATGAGCACATCGCCATCTTCTGTTGGAGGTTCCCAAAACTTAAGCTCATCGGTCAGATGCACTGTAAGTTCGTAGAGGTGCTTTGAGACGAGTGATCGCTGAATATCGATCACCGGATATCGATAGGTTCGCCCTTTTACGTCGGTAACATAAATGCGAAACGCATTTGCGCCTTCGCCCTCCATCAACTGGAGATTTGTTGCGTACAGCACAATTCTAGAGTTTGATGAGAACGCCTGTGACGTCAAACGCGATGGGTTGATCTTCCGCGTGCCTCTTTGCGTCTGTGCAAGCGCCCGAGTCGATTCGACCTCGGTTATCAGGATCGGCGTTGGTGAATTCGGATCTGGGTCGTCCTGAGCCCAAACGCCGAGCGCTGCAGTTGCAAGCAAAAGAAGCGCGGTCGAAACTCGCAAAATCGGATGCGAAAACCTGCTTTTCATACTAATCCTCCTAAATGTTTTGGGCGAAAACTACTAAATATTAAAACGATTAAATTTTTATTGCAAAACCGGTGAGAAGTGGTGTATTTGTCCGGTTAAATATTGTTTTACAAATTCGAAATTACTACATCCTTCGGACAAATTCAAGTTAAATTTATGCGGTTTTACTTCTTGCTACCTTAGACGTAGAGCGGGGCCGAATAGCCGAAAAAATGTAAAGAAACGTAAATCCAGAACTCTAGAGCCCATTTTTAGTGCCTTTTAGACGTTTTGCTCCGCCCGCTGCCGTTCTCCAAAGCAAGACGATACCGCCGATAAAGGTTGAAAAAAGGATTGCACCGCGTCGCACGAGGGCGAGTGCAATGCCGGTGGCCGTCGTGTAGCCGAGTGTACGAAGGATAATTCCATTGCCGCCCTCATAGGCACCGATCGTTCCCGGGATGAAGCTGAACGATGCGTTGATAACCTTTGTGAGGCTCTCGATAATAAAGGCGGTCGAGACATACGGCACGTTGCCGAGCAGCTTTAGCACAAGGAAAACCTCGGCAACGCTGACGCAGTGCGTAAGCATACTGATACCGAAAACACCGAAAAAATCGGCTCGGCGATCGTGATAAAAGTGAAAGACGTTGCTCTCGACCGACTCGAACGTGTCCTTCTTCTTTAAGATAAAATTTGGGGCGACGCCCCGTTTATTGAGCTGTTTTATGAGATAAGTGAGCGGTTTAAAGCGATACATCATCGCCAGAACCAGACTCGTCAACAAAATGATCGCGACGATCACGATGCCAAAAAGTACGCTTCGTACCGACGAGCTTAGGCTGCCGTATTGCGAGATCAGCACCGCAACGCCGCCGAGCATGATCAGGATCACCGTGATGTAGTAAAGGACGTTGTCGATGATGACGGCCGACGCGCTCTGCGTCATCGAAATATCTTTTTTCAGCAGCAGAGCCTTTGTCGCGTCGCCGAGAAACGGCCCGGCAAAGGATACGAAGTTAACCGCTTCGCCGCCAAATCGCGCAGCAACCGCGCTTCTGTATTTGAATGTGCGATGGGCCGGATCGACCGCCCGGTACATGCTCAATGCCCGCAGAAAGTGCCGCGTGATATTTAGACCCATCACAAAAACAAAGCCCCAACCGACGTTGACGATCGACTCGCGAACCTGATCCCAATAGTGGTACATCAGCCATATGAGGAGCGATAAACCGATCGTAAAACCGATCGCGTGTAACCACAGCCAAAGCCCGCTCACCTTTGGGAGTTTCGCCGCTGGTTGTTCGGCGGCGTCGGTGTCGGCTTCAAGATAGTTTTCGCTCTGCATAGCTGGCTGAGGAGAAAGTTGCGGAAAAGCTCTAGCGGCAATTATAGCGGCTGGGAACGGCGATTGCGAAGGTTGTGGGCTAATTCTAGATCAGGTCGGCGAGCATTTTGAGTCCGCCGGCAACGTCTTTAGCGAGGTGAATGCGCAAGGCTCGTCGATCGCGCTCCAGCAGCACCTGAAAATCGCCGCGGGACTGTGCCGCTTTGACGACGCCGAACGTATATTTTTGTCCCGGAACCGGTAGATCAAACGCGTCATCGGATGTAACTTGCAAAAACACGCCGTTGTTCGCGCCGCCCTTGTACGCCTGTCCCGTCGAATGGAGAAATCGCGGCCCGAAACCGAGGCACGTCGCGACCCCGTAGCGAGCAATCACTTTTTCGCGGATCTCGCTTAGAAGCCGTTCGTTCTCCGAATTCATTTCAAGATAAGCAAGCAGGGCGAAGTAATCCGTCTCAACGATCTGGCGGATGTGTGCGTCGATAAAACCTGCGATCGATTGGTCATCTGCCGATGCTTTTAGCGTCGCCGCGTACGCATCACTCGTAAATAATGAGATGCCGTATTCTTCAAAAAAAGCGTGTTCGTCCGGCAGCGAGCCGGTTTGTTCGTATTCGTCGGTTATTTTACGCGCCTCGATCTTTGCAGACTCGACATCGGGTTGGTTGAACGGGTTGATCTGCATCACGCTGCCGGCGACCGCGGTCGCAAATTCCCATCGAAAAAACTCCTGCCCGAGGTTGTCGGTCGAATCGAGTTCGATCTTTACAGCCGGAAGACCTGCGGCCGTTATGTTGTCATAACCCGCCGACATTTCGGGGTTGTCATTTAGACTCAGAAAAGCAAAGACGCGGTCGTTGCCATATTTGTCAATTTGTTGCATGGGTTCGCGATCAACCGGGATGATCGCGACGCCGTTCTTACCGGTCGATTCGGCGATGAGCTGTTCGAGCCAGGCGCCCAACGAGTGGATCTCGGGCGATGTGAAGATCGTCAATTTATCGCGGCCGTGTTTGTGACAGACGCCGAGGATCAAGCCAAGCAACGCCCCGGGATTCTCGGACGGAGCCTCCACACGACATGCCGCGACCATTTCGTTTGCGCAGGTTAGAAATTGTCCGACATCGATGCCCATCGACGCCGCGGCTGTCATCCCAAACGCCGACAATGCGGAAAAGCGTCCACCGACATCCGGTTTGCCGTAGAAGATCTGTCGAAAGTTGTCGTCCCTAGCGACCTGTTCCATCTTTGAGCCTGGATCGGTGATCGCGACAAACTGCCGCCCCGCGCTCTCGCGGCCAACCTTTTCCGCGACGCGTTCAAAGAAATACTGCTTAAAACAATTTGGCTCTAAGGTTGAGCCCGACTTACTCGCGACGATAAAAAGAGTCTTTTCGAGATCGATGCGCTCTTCAACGGCCTTAACTTGCGCCGGCACGGTCGAGTCGAGAATGTGAAAATTGGTTTTGCCGAACGTCAGAGCGAGCACTTCGGGGCAGAGCGACGAGCCGCCCATTCCCATGAGCAGAATGTCGGTAAAGCCAGCGTCCTTAATGTCATCCGCGAAGTCGAGGTATTTCTTGAGATCGCCGAGTTCTTCATCGGCAACGGCGAGCCACCCAAGCCATTTCGATTCGTCGTCGTCTGTCCAGACAGTCGCGTCTTTCGCCCAGATGCGTGCGATCTTGTCGTCATTGCGCCAAGAAGCGAGTTCACCGCGGAGTGAGTCTTCGATATCACCGGGAAGCGAATACGTGAACGAATTCAATGTCATGCACTGATTTTCCCGCAAAGACGCAAAGCACGCAAAGAAGGCGACTGAAAATACTAGCGTTGGCACGAGCGCCTAGACCTTTGCTAGAATGCCGGCTATGAGAACAATTATCGCTGTCGCCTTTGTCTTCTCGATCTGTGCTCTTGCTGTCAGCGCTCAGCCGTGCGTCGATGCCGCAAAAGAAGTCGCTCCTGCGATGTCGGCCGAGACAAAGCTCGAGTTTGAGAAGAAACTCGACGACGCCCGTAAAGTAGCTCTGACAGCACCGAACGGCGGCGATGCCGATTCGACCATCTGGTACGGACGGCGAAGGGCATACACGGGTCGTTACAAAGAGGCGATCGCGATCTTTACAAAAGCGATCGCCCGCTGGCCGCAAGACGCGCGAATTTACCGGCATCGCGGGCATCGATACATTACTTTGCGCTGCTTTGACGACGCGATCCGCGATCTCGAAGCGGCAGCAAAATTGATAAAGGGCAAGCCGGACGAGATCGAGCCCGATGGTCTGCCAAACGCACAAAACATTCCTACGAGCTCGTTGCAATCGAACATCTGGTACCATCTCGGACTCGCACACTACCTAAAGGGCGATTTCAAAAAAGCTGAAAAGGCATACGCCGAGTGCATGAAGGTCTCGAAAAACAATGACATGCTTGCAGCGACCACTCATTGGTATTACATGACCCTGCGGCGGCTCGAGAAAAATCCACACGCGGCCCGATTGCTCGAGGCCGTCGACGGCGATTTTGAAGTCATCGAGAACGACGATTATCTAAGGCTGCTTCGGCTCTATCGCGGCGAGGTCCGCGCCGAGATGCTGCTAGCAGACGTCGGCGATCCCGATAAATCGGGACTCGGCAACGCATCGCTCGCATACGGCGTTGGTAATTGGTATCTATACAATCGCGACAGCGTTCGCGCCGAGCAAATATTGCGCAAGGTCGTCGCAGGCAACCAGTGGGCAAGCTTTGGCTACATCGCCGCCGAGGCTGAATTAAAGAGGTAACATGTCAGATTTGCTCAAGATCGCCCTCGCGCAGATCGCGCCGGTCTGGTTTGACCGTGAGAAGACGCTTGCCAAAGTCTGCGAACGTATCTCTGAAGCTGCGCAACACGGCTGTGAACTGATTGCTTTTGGCGAAGCGCTGGTCCCGGGTTATCCGTTTTGGCTCGAGTATTCCGGCGTGACAGCCTTCAACTCTCCGTTTCACAAGCAGTTCCACGCCGAATATGTCAATCAAGCCGTTTGTATCGAGCGCGGCGACCTAAAAAATGTTTGCGACATCGCACGCGAAAGGCATATTGCGGTCTATCTTGGCGTGCTTGAGCGTCCATTGGATCGAGGAGGTAAGAGCGTCTATGCCTCGTTGGTCTTCGCAGACAAAGACGGCGAAATCCGCTCGGTGCACAGAAAGCTGATGCCGACCTATGACGAGCGGATGACTTGGGCAACAGGAGACGGAAACGGGCTGCGGACTCACACGCTAGGTGCGTTCACGGCGGGCGGGCTAAATTGCTGGGAAAACTGGATGCCGCTCGCCCGAACTTCACTGTATGCTCAAGGCGAGGACCTGCATGTCGCGGTTTGGCCCGGCAGCCGCCACAACACAGTCGACATCACGCGTTTTATCGCTAAAGAATCACGATCCTTTGTCGCATCGGTTTCGTCACTGATGCGAAAGGATGACTTACCAACCGGCCTGCCGAACATCGAAGCGATCATCGCCAACTCGCCCGAGTTTCTCGCCGATGGCGGCTCATGCCTTGCCGGGCCGGACGGCGAATGGATGATCGAACCGTTCTGCAACGAAGAAAAACTGCTCATTGCGACGATCGACCACGCGCGGGTGCGCGAAGAACGCCAAAATTTCGATCCGGTCGGACATTATTCCCGCCCCGATGTCTTTAAACTTAAGGTAAAAAGAAAGCGGCAGACCTCGGCGGAGTTTACCGAGGAATGAGTTTGTCCGATCAGCGTGTTTGCGACTCATGCTCAAATCTACATTACGACCACGCCTGGTTGCGTTTCGCTACAGTGTCAAGGTGTTTGCAATGCGTCAGATTCGGGGTATGATTCAGGTATTCGGGCCCTGAAACATATGACTCAAGCAGAACAAAAATCGTCGCTAAAGAGCGCGATCGAAAAGCACAAGGAATTTCTTTTCCCGGCCGTCGCGATGTACTACAAAGAGCCGATCGCCATCGTCAAAGGCGAGGGCGAGCGAGTTTGGGACGAGCAGGGAAACGAGTACCTAGATTGTTTTGGCGGCGTGCTCACCGTGAGTGTCGGGCACGCAAATCCGCGGGTTAACCAGGCGTGGATCGACCAGGTGAACTCCGTCGCGCACACGTCGACGCTGTACGCGAACAAGCCGCAGGGCGATCTTGCCGAGAAGCTTGCCGAGATCTCGCCCGGCAATTTAAAGAAGTCGTTCTTCTCGAACAGCGGCACGGAGGCCGACGACACCGCCATACTCGCGGCAAAGATCGCGACCGGCAACAACGAGGTCATTGCTTTGCGACATTCATATGCGGGACGCTCGGCAATGGCGCTCTCAACCATCGGGCACCACACGTGGAAGCCGATCGCGTCGCAGGTCGCGGGCGTTGTTCACGCCGTCGCGCCGTATTGCTATAGATGTCCGTTCAAGCTCGAATATCCTTCGTGCGGCGTTGCCTGTGCCGACGATGTCGAGGAACTCATCAAGACAACAACAACCGGCAAGATCGCGGGCATGATCGCCGAGACAATTCTCGGCGTCGGCGGCTTTATCATCCCGCCGAAAGAGTATTTCCCGCGCGTGGCTGAGATCGTTCGCCGTCACGGCGGGCTCTTTATCTCCGATGAAGTCCAGGCCGCGTGGGGGCGCACGGGCGACAAATGGTTTGGCATTGAGCATTGGGGCGTCGAACCCGACATCATGACCTCGGCCAAGGGAATGGGCAACGGCGTGCCGCTCGGTTGGACGATCGCGACGCCCGAGGTCGCGGATGCGTTTCCGGGCCTCACGTTCTCGACATTTGGCGGCAATCCGGTTTCATCGGCCGTCGGCCTCGCGGTCATAAAGGTCATCGAGGAAGACGACCTCCGTACAAACGCCCGCGTCGTCGGCGATTACCTGCTCCAGCGAATGCTCGAACTCCAGGAAAAACACGCGTGCATAGGCGATGCCCGCGGCAAAGGCCTCATGCTCGGCGTTGAACTCGTCAAGGATCGCAAGACGAAAGAACCAAATCCCGAAGCCGTGCTGAAAGTGTTTGAGGAGACAAAACGCCGGGGCGTCCTCATCGGCAAAGGCGGCCTCTACGGCAACGTCATCCGCACCGGGCTGATGCTCAACACGACGACGGATACTGTTGATCGACTTGTCGAGGCGCTCGATGCAGGCCTCGCACTTTGTTAGAAAGACTGAAAAAATTCACCACAGAGACACGGAGAGCACAGAGAAGACATGAAAAAGTTGATTTTAACTTTGTGGATTTTGATTTCTGTTTCAGTGATTTTTTCTCAAAAGGGCGGAACGGACGATGAAGTCTTATTGAAGAGATCGATTTTTTTGTCTGATAACAAATTTCACGAATTG
Organism: Pyrinomonadaceae bacterium; assembly: GCA_046154245.1. GTDB lineage: Bacteria > Acidobacteriota > Blastocatellia > Pyrinomonadales > Pyrinomonadaceae > OLB17. The sequence goes on along the minus strand of JBJXFZ010000145.1, from coordinate 2,138 downwards.
GAAATTAAGAACGACGGGATATATTTGGACCGCGTACGGAGGAACCGATCAGACGGACTCTTCAGAATAGTTACCTTCGTTTCAGAGACTGGCGAATATTGGGAATCAGATGAAGGGCATTGGATATTAGTTAGTACCGGTATGGCCACCGGAATATGTGGAATGCCCTACTACGCAATGATCTACATTGATTCAAATGGAAATATTCGGGTATCAAAAGAAAGCCCGCCAGCATGTATCGGTGATTTTCCTATTTTGATTGAATTCAAACTGAGTTTCGACAAACAGTGTGATACGCGACCAGTTTGGAAAATATCCAATTCCTTAGAATTTGATGGTTGTACGTTTAACTGGAAAGATTTGCAAGCCAAAAGGAAACAACCACCTCGAAAAAAGAAGTAAGTTCTGCGTTTTCTCAGTGTTCTCTGTGACTCCGTGGTGAATTCTTTATGCACGTGACTACTATGACTAACTTATACCAAAGAACTGCGTTTATTTATTTTCTGGTCGTTGCTCTAACGCTCGGGTCTGCTGCCCAGGTCCTGGATCGTGCGAAGGTCATCGCCGGTGCAGAACGCGCGTTTGACAAGGCGGCGAAAGCAGTAAAAATGCCGGCGCCGGGCTGCGCGGTCGGCGTATCGGTAAACGGCGAATCTGTTTTTGAGAAGGCATTTGGCCTCGCCGAGATGGAGCACAACATTGCGAACACGCCGCAGACGATCTTTGAATCCGGCTCGGTTGCGAAACAGTTCACGGCCGCCGCTATTGTCTTGCTGCAGCAGGACGGCAAGTTGAACATCGACGACCCCGTTCGCAAATACATTCCCGAATTGGCGGACTATGGCAAGCCGCTGACGATCAGGCATTTGTTAAATCACACCGCGGGCTTGCGCGATTGGGGCTCCGTTATGGCACTAACAGGCGTTGGCCGCGGCGACCGCGTGATATCGCAAGCGGTCGCTCTCGACGTCATCTATCGGCAAAAGCATCTTGATTTTACGCCCGGTGCCGAGTACTCGTATTCGAACAGCGGATATCAACTCGTCGCCGAGATCGTCGAGCGTGTCTCGAAGCAGAAGTTTCCGGCATTTGTCGAAGACCGCCTTTTCAAGCCGCTCCGCATGACGGACAGTTCGACACGTGACAGCTATCAGCGGATCGTACCGGGGCGCGCGCAAGCCTATTCCCGGCAAGGTGCGAACGCGCCGTGGCAGCTAAACATGCCGTTCATGAACGTTTACGGCAACGGCGGAATGCTCACAACCGTGGGCGACTGGCTCAAGTGGAACGCGATGCTCGACGCCCGGACATGGAACGCGCCGCTCGTTGATGCGCTCGAAACGCAAGGCGTCCTGAACGACGGTCGAAAGATCAGCTACGCGCTTGGCTTGACGGTTGATAAATACAAGGGCTTAAAGGATGTTTCCCACGGCGGTGCGACTGCTGGCTATCAGACTTTCCTTGCCCGGTATCCCGACCAGAAGGTGTCGGTTGCGGTGCTTTGCAATGGAACGAGTCCGAGTGCGGGCGGCCTCGCCGCGTCGATCACGGATGAGATCTTCGGGCCATTTCCTGAACCGGCCAAGGTCGAAAGCATTGCCGTCGCGGACGAGCAGCTAAAAAAATGGGTGGGTCTCTGGAAGAACGACGTCACCCGAAACACAAATGCGATCACCCTCGACAAAGGCGAACTGAAGATCAACAACACGGCCCTCAAGCCGCAGTCGGACGGATCATTCATTCTGGGTGCCGCAAAGTTGAGATTTAAGGACGGCGCGCCGCTGACAGCGACGATCGCAAACCCCGACGGTTCCGTAACCCGGATGACCCAAGTCACCGAGTGGAAGCCAACGGCCGCCGAATTAGTCGAATTTGCTGGCGAATGGAGCAGCGACGAGGCGCAGGCGGCGTTTACCTTTGCGGTGGAAGGAGATAAGGCTTTCATCAGAAATCGTCCCGTGATAGATCTGCCGCTCACGCCGATCTACAAGGACCATTTCTCGACGTTCGGTTACGTCGTCTGGGTCACCCGCGACTCAAAAGGCAAGATAAAAGACCTGCACGTCGGAACCGGGCGAATGCGCGATATGCTCTTTGAGCGATTAAAGAAATAGTATTTGCCACAGGAGAACACAGAG
>JBJXFZ010000144.1:0-15317 GCA_046154245.1 Pyrinomonadaceae bacterium | reverse complement strand
GCTGTGTGTTATGGTAAGAGCGTTTATTTAGCCAAAATTCTAACACGGATTTGCCGGGATTAACAGCGTGCAGCAAAAAAGCCGGCGAAATAATTACAATTTGTAATTACATTGTGACTACAACATATGCGACGAGCGATCTTTCCGGGCTCATTTGACCCGCTGACTAACGGCCATCTCGACATTATTCGACGCAGCGCGCCGCTTTTTGACGAGATGATCGTCGCCGTTCTCAATAACACGGACAAAAATCCAATGTTCACCGTCGAAGAGCGCTGCGAAATGATCCGCGAAGTGCTGCCGTCAGTCAAAACCCGCGATTGTAAAATGCTCGTCGAGAGTTTTTCAGGCTTAACCGCGCAATTTGCACGCGAAAAAGAGGCAACGGCAATAGTCCGCGGCATTCGAGCCGTCAGCGATTACGAATACGAACTTCGCATGGCGCTGATGAACCGAAAGCTAGAACCAACCGTCGAAACCGTTTTTCTAATGGCCGGCGAAGAATACAGCTACGTTTCATCGACGCTTATGAAACAAGTCTTCGAGCTCGGCGGACGCGTCAATGGACTGATCCCGGAAATTGTCGAAGCCCGCATGCGTGCGAAGAATATCTAGCCACAGAGAACACCGAGTCCACCGAGAATTGCTAGAATTTGCTTTTGCACCTCTGTGTACTCTGTGATCTCTGTGGCAAAATGTCGTTTATTTCTTTCCCCGTTTCAGATAACGTCGCCGCCATGCAAGGCTCATCGACGCTGATCGCCGCACAGATGGCGGCTGAGATGCGCGCCGCAGGCATCGATGTCATAGACCTCTCGGTCGGTGAGCCTGATTTCGATACTCCGGAATTTATCAAACAGCTCGCTGTTGAGGGCCTCAACAAAGGCCTCACAAAATACACCGCAACCGCTGGTTTAATCGAATTTCGTTCGTCGGTCGCCGATTTTTACGCGGCGCGGTTCGGGGCGGAAATTGAAACAAGCGAGATCGCAGCTTCGTGCGGCGGCAAACAAGCATTATTTAATGCCGCGTGCAGCCTGCTAAATCCCGGCGACGAAGTTTTGATCCCAAAACCGTACTGGGTGACTTTTCCCGAGATCGCAACGTTCTGCCGCGCGTCAAGTCGCTTTATCGAAACCAAAGAAACTGATTTTGTTCTGACGGCCGATCAGGTTAGCGATGCTATAACCGACAGCACAAAGCTCTTGATCCTGAACTCGCCGAACAACCCGACCGGCCGCGTCATCCCACGGGACGAAATGCGGCGGATAGTTGCGGCGTGTGCTGAGCGTGGCGTTTATGTGTTAACGGACGAGTGTTATCTATTCTTCGCGTATCCGCCAGCGGAGCCCTTCACGTCGGCCTCGCTCCCCAAAGAGTTACGCGAGTTCGTTTGCGTTGCGGGCAGTTTCTCAAAAACCTATGCGATGACCGGCTGGCGGATCGGATATACGATCGCTAACCCGACGTGGACGCAGGCGATGGTCAAGCTCCAGAGCCACTCAGCGACGCATCCGACGTCGTTCGTGCAGTACGCGTGCGCTAAAGCTCTGCAGAACGCAGATGCGACGATAAATGCCGTAAACGCGATGACTAGCGAATACGAACGTCGAAAAAACTGGTTCGTTCCGGCGCTGGATGAGATCGAGGGCTTCAAATGCGCAATGCCAGAAGGTGCTTTTTACGCGTTCGTGGACGTCCGTGAAATGCTCGGCGGCGAATTCGCAACCTCGGCCGATGTTGCAGACAAACTGCTGAAAGATGCCTACATCGTCGTGACCGACGGCGCGGGATTCGGTGCAGATGGTTTTATTAGGTTTTCTTACGCGACGTCAATGGAAAACCTCCAAAGGGCCGTCGACGCAATGAAGCGGCTGTTTGGGACAGCGGCTGGAGCGGCGACTTAGAACTTCGTAGAGAGAAATTCCACCACTGCGACAGCCTCACCCGCGTAAGGGCTAAGGAAACTTACCCGCCGGTCATCATCAGACCGATCTCTTCGACCGATGTAACTTTCGGATCGACTTCGCCGGCGATCTTCCCTTCACGGATCACCAGAAGGCGATCGGCAAGGGCTGTGACTTCCTCGAGTTCGGCCGAAACGAGCAGCACGGCGCTGCCTGCGTCGCGCAGTGCGATCAGTTTGCGGTGGATAAATTCTATGGCGCCAATATCGACGCCGCGGGTTGGCTGAGAGACAAGCAGCAGTTTTGGATTTAGCTCGAACTCGCGGCCTATGATTAGCTTTTGCTGGTTGCCGCCGGAGAGCGATTTCGCCGTCAAGGTCGGATCGGGCGGGCGAACGTCAAAACGCTCGATGATCTCGCCGACACGTTTATTTATCGCAGCCGAATTCATAAAACCGGCGGTCGCAGTCAGCGGCGGACGATAGTGCACGCCGAGGATCGAGTTTTCAGCGAGGTCCGAGTTGAGCAAGAGCCCTCGCTTGTGTCGGTCTTCGGGAATGTGCGCGATGCCAAGCTCTTTTAGCTCACGGGCTGAATGATTTGTAACGTCACGGCCGTCAAACTCGATTCGACCAGACGATGATTTCGCGAGGCCTGAGAGCGCTTCGATAAGTTCGGTCTGGCCGTTGCCCTCGATGCCCGCTATCCCGACGATCTCGCCGGCCCGGACCGCAAATGACACGCCATCAACCGCGAGGCCGTGTTTGCCGCGCACTTTCAGGTCTTTGACATCCAACACGGTCGCGGCGGGCGTTGCGTCTGTTTTTTCGACTCTTAACAGTACATCGCGACCGACGATCATGCGCGCAAGATCTTTTGCGCTTGTCTCCGAAGTCTTGACGTTGCCGACCGTTTTGCCATCACGCATGACGGTGACCTCGTCTGAGATCGCCAGCACCTCGTCTAGCTTATGCGTGATGATGATGATCGTTTTGCCTTGGCTCTTCATTCGGCGGAGAATGCCGAAAAACTCCTCGACCTCCTGCGGCGAGAGCACTGCCGTCGGCTCGTCAAGGATCAGCAACTCGGCGTTGCGGTAAAGCGCTTTTAGCAATTCGACACGCTGCTGCTGACCGACTGACAGATCTTCAATAACCGCACGCGGGTTGATCTCGAGCTTTAGCTCGTCGCTCAGTGCCTTTATTTCATCATTTGCTTTTTCTAGGTCAAGATTCGCGGCCGAGCCGGTCTCGGCACCGAGCACGATATTCTCGGCCACCGTCATCGTGTCGACAAGCATAAAGTGCTGATGGACCATGCCGATGCCAAGGGCGATCGCGTCGTGCGGATTGCGAATGTTCACACGGCTTCCGTCGAGATGGATCTCACCGCGGTCGGCGTTGTAAAAACCGTAAACGATCTTCATCGCCGTCGATTTTCCGGCGCCGTTCTCGCCAACCACCGCGTGGATCGTGCCTCTGTGCACAACAAACGACACGTCGTCGTTTGCAACGCAATCACCGAATGCCTTTCTGATGTTTTTTAGTTCAAGCATAGCTATTCATGATAAGCGGATTCTGGTAAAAATAATCCCATAATAAGAGCAAATATTGCGCTTACGAGAAAGATAGCTCCTACGATAGTAAGCGCAAAACGAAATCCGTCCTCATTTTTAATAAAATGGGTAAGTCGCTGGTCATATTTTCTGATTAGCGCGGGATATGCCAGGAAAGACATGCCAATAAGTAGAAATCCGGCTGCAATTACAAACAACATTTTCTATTTCGCCATCGCGTCCGTGACTTTGACCTCGCCGGCTATGATCCTTGCTTTTGCAGCTTCGACTCGTTGTATCACGTCGCCGGGGATCAGTTCTCTGTTAAAGTCGTCCATCGCGTACGCGACGCCGTCTTTGTCTAGTCCAAAGACGTGAAAACCGCCCTCGAATTTACCGCCGAGAACTTCTTTGACAACGTCGTAACAGGCGTTATCGACACGCTTTACCATCGATGTCAGGACAAATCCGGGTTTGACACCATTTTGATTCGAATCGACGCCGATGACGAATTTGTTTGCCTCGCCCTGCGGGTTTCGACCGTATTGCTCGACGGCGTCGAATGCACCCAGGCCCGAGTTTCCCGCGGCCGTAAAGATCACATCGGCACCTTTTTCGATCTGCGAGAGCGAAAGCTCTTTGCCTCGGCCGGGATTATTCCACGCGCCGTCAGTAACGCCGACATAGTTGACCACAAACTTGGCATTCGGGTTAACGGAGAGAGCACCCTCTTCGTAGCCCTTCGCAAATCTATGGATCAGCGGGATGTCCATGCCGCCGACAAAACCAAGCACGCCGGTCTTTGACTTGGCCGCGGCGATCATGCCGACGAGATACGAGCCCTCGTGTTCACGAAAAACGAGCGACGCGACGTTCTTCTTAGGCGTTTTGCCGTCGGCCTCAAAGATCACGCCGTCGACGATCGCAAACTTTATGTCCGGAAAGTCGTTCGCAACCTTTTGCATGATCGGCCCTTGTGCAAAGCCTACGCCGAATATCAGATCAAAATTGCGCTCGGCAAACGCGCGCATCGCCGGCTCGATCGAGGTCGGATTGCCGGGCTCGACGTCGTAAAGACAAATGTCGAGCTCTTTTTCGGCTCGTTTGACGCCCTCCCACGCGGCCGCGTTGAACGAACGATCATTCTTACCGCCAATGTCAAAGACAATGCCAACCTTTATCTTGCAGCCATCGCGCTTTGCCGTTGTGCCTGAAGCCTTGTTCGTGCAGGACGTCACCAGCAAGATCGACGCCAGAATTATCACGACCGACGTTAGAAATCGAAGTTTCATAAATCTAAACTCGCGCCTTAATTAACTTTGTAACTTGGGGCTTTTCCTTTGCTATTTTATACGCATCGCTCAGGTTTGCGCTAATCGAATCGGCCTGGGCCTGGCCGCGGCAGTAAATAATGCCCAAAGCGTCGCCTCGACGGATGCGAGAGCCGAGCTTTTTCAGGCTCGCAAAACCGACGGCGGGATCGATCTTGTCCTCTGCAAATACGCGCCCGCCGCCGATATCACAAACGGCCCGGCCAACTGCAAATGTGTCGACGGCAACAAGATATCCGCTTGTTCCGGCGGTCACCGCAACTTCTTTTATCGCTCTAGTCAGCAGCCGCTCAGGTTTGTCGCAAATTCGCGCATCACCACCTTGAAGCCCGATGTTTTGCTTAAATCGTTCGAGTGCCTCGCCCGACGAAATTACATTCTTAATTTTCCGTTTTCCGTTTTCAATTGTCTTTTCAACCCCGCACTGGACGAGCAGATTTGCCGTCAGTTCAATCGATAGTTCGAGCGTCGGCAGCATGTCGGTGTCGGCTTCGCTGCGAAGGATCTTTATGCACTCGTAAACCTCGAGGGCGTTGCCGACAAATTTCCCGAGCGGCTGGCTCATGTCGGTCACAAGAGCTTCGGTTTTTACACCAAACGAGCGGCCGGTCTCGCACAGAGCTTTTGCGAGCTTGACGGCGTCAGCGTGTTTTTGCATAAAGGCGCCCGAACCGGTCTTGACGTCGAGCACGAGCGCATCGAGGCCCTCCGCAAGTTTTTTGGACATTATCGACGCAACGATCAGCGGAATGTATGGCACCGTCGCCGTCGCATCGCGAAGCGCGTAGAGCTTCTTATCCGCCGGTGCAATATTTTTTGTTTGACCAACAAGACCGAGGCCGCAAATTTTCATCACGCCTTTGAGTTTGGTGAATGACAGATTTACGTTGTATCCCGGAATCGATTCGAGCTTATCGAGCGTGCCACCTGTGTGGCCGAGGCCGCGTCCCGAGATCATCGGAACCGCAACGCCGCACGCTGCCGCGATGGGAGCAATAAGTAGCGAAGTCTTATCTCCAACGCCGCCGGTCGAGTGCTTGTCAGCCTTCGGCTCACGGATGTCGGAGAAGTCCATCTTCGTGCCCGACTCGAGCATCGAGCGCGTAAGTGAATATTGCTCGCGTCGATTCAGCCCGTTGATAAACATTGCCATGACGAGCGCCGTGATCTGATAGTCGGCCCACGATCCATCGCAAACGCCGTCGATAAACAGACGAATATCGTCGTCGGACAAAACTTTGCCGTCACGTTTTCTTGCGATGATCTGCTGAGGTCGCATAAATTGTCCCAAGTTTCGCACAGAAAAAGAAAAATTAGAACCACGGATAAACACAGATTCACACAGATAAGATCTTTTTTGTTTCTTTGTTATCTGAGTCTATCCGTATTTATCTGTGGTTAATTATTTCTTTGTGATCAGGACGATCGCTTGTGCGCGGATCGCTTGGCGCGTCCCGACCGCATCGACGGCTTCGCCGGTTTTCGCTTTTACACTTACTTGATCGATATCGACTGCGAGCGCCGCGGCCAGATTTGCTCGCATCGCATCGACATGAAAGCGGAGTTTCGGCCTTTCGAGATCGATGACCGAATCAAGGTTGACGACCGCGTAGCCTTTCGCTTTTATCAAACCAACGGCGTGTCGAAGAAACTGCGAACTCTCAGCGTTTCGCCATTGCTCTTCATCGTCCGAGAAATACTTGCCCAGGTCGCCGAGCGCAAGCGCGCCTAATACGGCATCGGCAGCCGCGTGCATCAAAACATCCGCATCCGAGTGGCCGTCGGCACCGAGATCAGAATCTATCGTCACGCCGCCGATGATCAGCGGCCTGCCCGTGACGAGTCTGTGAATATCAGTGCCAAAACCGATTCGATACATAAAATTAAGAACGGTGTCCGCGGGCTACGGACAAAATCGCTTCTGCAAAAACCAAATCTTCCGGCCGAGTGACCTTTATGTTCTGCGCGCCGCCCTCGACGATCGCGATCGGATGGCCGAGCTTTTCGACCAAGTAACACTCGTCCGTGACGGTTTCACTAAAATCGCCTAGCTCAAACGCGCGTCTCAAAACCTCGTACCTAAACGCTTGCGGCGTCAACGCACGCCTCAGTTTATCACGCTCGAGAGTGCCGGCGATCTCATCGCCGCGTATGGTTTTGATCGTGTCCGTTACGGGCGCGACAAGGCACGCGGCTCCCGTTTCTACGGCTTTGTCCACCGTGCGAGCTATCTCGTCGACTGTAACGAGCGGCCGGGCTCCGTCGTGAACTGCAACGACATCGCCGTCGCCGGCATCGAGCGAATTCAGTCCGTTTCTCACCGACTCGGCACGTGTCGCTCCGCCGGTGACGACCGACTTGAGTTTTGTAATTTCGGATGCGTAACCTGAGGTTTCAAAAAGCTCGCGGCCGTCGGCCGAGAGGACAAGCACGATCTCGTCTATCAGGCCGCACGATTCAAATTTCTCCAGAGTGTGGACTATTAAAGGCTTGCCGAGGAGCGTCGTGAATTGTTTTGGCGTGGTGGATGCGAATCTCTGACCGCTTCCGGCGGCGACGATGATGGCGGTATTCACGAGTTACTCGATCTCTTCGATGATGGTCGTCTGCCGCAGTTCACGCGTCGCGCGCCTAAAGCCAAGCGAACGCGAGTCGTGAATGTTGTAATTACTTTCACCGTTGACTTCTTCTTTCTCTTCCCAGAGACGCCCAAAGATCATCTTGCCTGCGGTTGTCTGCAGCACACTGGTAACGGCGATGTCGGCGGTTTTGCCGATCAGGCGGCGGGCGTTATCGACGACGACCATCGTCCCATCGTCGAGATACGCGACGCCTTGATTAAATTCTTTGCCCTCTTTGAGGATGAAGACACGCATCGCTTCGCCGGGCAGCACGACAGGCTTAAGCGCGTTGGCGAGCTCGTTGATGTTCAGAACTTCAACGCCTCGAAGCTGCGATACCTTGTTGAGATTAAAGTCGTTTGTGATGATCACCGCTTCGAGTTGCTGGCCGAGCTCGATCAACTTAAGATCGACCTCTTTTACGTTCGGAAAATCCGTTTCGATGATCTGAATATCGAGTTTGCTGTTATTTCGCAGACGTTGCAGCATATCGAGCCCACGCCGACCGCGTTGACGCTTTGACGAATCCGGCGAATCGGCAACCTGCTGCAGCTCGGCGAGAATAAAGCTAGGTATGATCAGTGCCCCGCCGAGAAAACCGGTTTCGGCGACATCGGCGATGCGACCGTCGATGATGACGGAAGTATCGAGAATTTTGTAATCGAGTTTTAGGTTTTTGTCGCTAAAGAGTCCACCGAGCGCCGACAGATCTAGGTAGTCGCCCTTTGCCGCACCGACCATCAGTCCGACGTAGCCCATAAAGAAAGCGAGCGAGATCGTCAGAAAAGTTTGCATCTCGGCCGAGACGGCGGCTTCTTTTTGAATCGAGATCAAAACGCCGATAAGAAACGCGCCCACGATCCCCATGATCGAGCCGACCGCGGCGCCGATCAGAGTCTTCAAGCTGGCGCGATGAACGCGCATTTCGAAACCGATGATGAGAACAGCGATGATCGCACCGAGCAACGCGGACAAAATGCGACGCGTTTCTTCGCTGCCGAGATTACCGAGCCCAAACCGCTGTGTCCGCTCAAACGGATTTAGCAGATAGCCGAGCAAGATCAGCAACCCAACAAACGCAATCCGCAATATCAGCACATCCGTTTTCATCGCAAAAAGATATTAGCACGAAATACCAATGCAATAAATATCGAATAGCGGTCCGTTTTGAAATAATTCGCGGCCTGCGGCAATGGCGGGAATTGTGGAAACAGAATTGGGAGGTGTTCTAAAAGTGTGGTGCTCAGGCATCATGCTTTGCGGCCTTTTGCGAGCTTGGCGACTTTGCGGGAGAAAAAGCCGACTTCATGCAAGGCCGCAAAGATCGCAACCGCCAAGAGTATAGCTGCACTAATGCCGCGGAAGCAGGAGATTAGGTTGATTTTGATTCAGATGTAAGGTGATATCTGGAATGGTTCCGGTCAATAGTAAGTTATTTTCCAAGGTGCTAGACTAAAGTTCTAACATTAACATTTACTGAAGAGAGGAGAACTACGATGACCCAGCCATCAAATGCGCCATTTGCTTCGAAGCTTCCCGCGATGTGTAACGCATGGATATTGCTAAGCGAGGATGACCCCGACGGCACCAATTACAACAGTCCTACGAGCGCTTTTCAACGAATTATCAGCGAAGGGCTCTATCAGGCCAGCGACATCATAAATCTGTGTTTTGTCGATATTGTCCCAACCAGCAGTAACACGATCCCTCCGGGTGATGGCAGCAGCTATACACTGTTCCTGGACTATGTTGCCCACCCGCCAAACCCCGATGGCAGTATTCCGACCGATCAGGATTACATGGAGTGGATCGTTCGCGATGCAAAAGCAGCCAACCCAAAGATTAAGATCTGTCTGACCCTTCTCTATGGCAAGCAGCATCTGATCTCCCAGATCTATCCGGACCCAAACAACCCCGATCAGGCATCAGCCGATGCGTTTGCAAGCAATGTTGTGACCTATCTCAAGCACTATGGTCTTGACGGTTTCGATATCGATTGGGAATGGGACTATCTCAGCGACGATACGACGCCGGCTCAGTTCAAAACAACCTTCTCCGCCGTTGGCCCCGCGCTCAAAGCTGCCGGAATGCTGCTGACAATGTGCCCGGCAACGGACAACAATCTTGATTATCAGACTGTCAACGACCATTTTGATATCATCGCGTTTCAGATGTATTCCAGCACAAGTCTTCCGCAGACCTTTGTCGATGATGGCATCAGTCCCGATGCATTTGCCTATGGAGCAAAGTTTGAGGCCGACGGGCCCGGAGTTCCAACCAGCCCGGGCGATCAGACCGCGGCCGAGGCTTATCAGGGGATGCAGACCTACGGTTTTAAGGCGGTCACTACTTGGCGGCTTAATTCACAGAACTATATTACTGAGCAAGATTCGCAATTGGCTTTGTCGAAACTCGTCAAAGGCGCCTGAGGCGATTGTGTCCCTATCGAAATCCCATGGCTGCAAAGAAGAAAAATCCTCGGACAATCCGTGTGTTTATAGCCTCGCCCGGCGATCTTGCGGTTGAACGCGCGGCGTTCAAGGAAGTTATCGACGAGTTGAACGGCGGCTTTGGCGATGGAGCCGGCGTCGTGTTCGAGGCTCTTGGTTGGGAAGACACGCTGGCGACGACCGGACGGCGTTCGCAATCGGTCATCAATCAGGACGTCGATCGCTGCGACGTGTTTATTCTGGCGATGCACCGGCGTTGGGGACAGGACGCCCCCGATTCGCCATATTCCTCATACACAGAAGAAGAATTTCAGCTTGCATATGAGCGTTGGAAAAATAAAAAAGCTCCTGAGATATTCGTTTTCTTCAAACATATCGATCCCGGACAGATGGCTGACGCCGGCCCGCAACTTCAGAAAGTTCTCGATTTCCGAAGACAGCTAGAAGAAACCCGACAAGTGCTTTATCACGGGTTTGCAGATGAAAGTGAGTTTAGAAAAGAAGTCAACAAACATCTGCGAGCGTTTGCCAAAGGCGAACTGCCAAAAGCCGACGCCCCGTTAGAAAGGATCATTCTTCCGATGGAAACTCTCGTTGCGGTAGAGAAAGAACGAAAAGAAAAAGAAGCGGCTCTCGCAAAAGCAGAGGCTGAACACAAAGTCGCCGAAGCCGCAGTGGCCCGTGCCGAAGAACTAGCACTGGATCTTGCCGAAAGTGCTTCAAAAGCCGCACTCGAAGGCCGTGTGGAAGAAGCGCGTCAGGATTTTGCAAAGGCAACGAACGGCACAACCAACCTGCGCGTGCTATATCTTGCCTCACAGTTCTACTTCCGCGCGGGAGACCTGACGGCGGCCGAGGAAATCCTCGAACGGTCGTTAGCGATTAGTGGCCGGGACTCGGAGACCGCCGACACGGCGGCGGTCTTGGGCAACCTCGGGCTAATCTACCAGACGCGGGGCGAGTTGGATCGGGCCGAAGAGATGCACAAGAAGTCGCTGGCCATTGCGGAGAAGCTTTGTCGCGAGGAGTACATGGCCAGCCAGTACGGCAACCTCGGACTAATCTATGAGACGCGGGGCGAGCTGGACCTTGCCGAGGAGATGCACAAGAAGGCGTTGGCCATCAACGAAAAGCTCGGCCGCGAAGAGGGTATGTCCGCCAATCACGGCAACCTTGGGCTGATCTACCGGACGCGGGGCGAGATGGACCGTGCCGAAGACATGCTCAAAAAATCGCTGGCGATCCACAAGAAACTTGGGAATCAGGAGGGCATTGCGATTACGTATGGCAATCTCGGGTTGATTTACCAGATACGGGGCGAGATTGACCGGGCCGAAAAGATGGTCAAGAAGTCGCTGGCCATTAACGAGAAGCTCGGCCGTCTGGAGGGGATGGCCAACCAGTATGCCAACCTCGGTTCGGTTGCCGAAGATCGCGGTGACTTGGATGGAGCGCGCGCGCTATTGGCCAAATCTAGAGACTTGTTCTCAAAGGTCGGCATGCCGCATAAAGTAAAGGAGCTACAAGGTTGGCTCGATGAATTGCCGGAGAGCTAATACATTGATCTTGGTTTTAAGAGATTTGTCGCTGAAAGGGACGGAGATAGTAGCGTAGGGAAAGGCCGTGAGGCCGCGTCTCTATTAAAATGAAAGATGCAACAGATCGCACGCTCCCTGAAGGGGAGCAACCGAACGGACGTTTGTTTATCCTCGTTCGGGGACATCTCCTTTTTGCGGCCGATAAGTGGGGTTTCCTAGACGGCAACACGCCCGTCGGCGATTGGTCGGATATTGTGACGGTTCAAACAATTCCATAAAGCACTGGTAAGTTCGCAGGTTGACGTCGTTGATAATACGGAGTAATTTGACGTATTATCAACGACCTTGTTGTTAATAAGCAGTTGGGCATCTCTGCGAAAGGTGAGTTCTCATGGAGACTAAGGATGTAATTGCCATAGCGGGAGTCGTCGCAGCACTCGGAGCACTCGGCTTGGGTGTCTATAACGTATTGCGCACAAGGAAGATCGCACGACTGCTAGATTGGCTCTTTGTGAATGATAAGCGCTTCGAACTCCTTCGAACCTCTATCGAAACAGAGACTCTCCTTATTAGAGTCAGAACGTCACTTGAACGCATGCACTTCAAATTGATTGCTGAGAGAAGCGAATTATCGCCAGTTGGCAGGGAGGCAGTTCAGAAGCATATCGCCCAAACCGAAAAAGCCATTGGTAATCTAGATGCTATGATTGTCTCTCATCGACAACTTGTAACAGACGACTTAACTTCGCCATCAAAACCAACACCCAAACTGATTCAAACGATCAACGAGGTACTAAATACAACCAAGAATGGCTATTCACAAGCGCTATGTTTGCAAGCGGAGATGGATGCTCACATAGCGGCCGCTAAGGACTTTCTGACATCGGCCGAATTGCTTACTGAAAAGGGGAAACACTGACCCATCAATTCAAGGATGATGCCCAACCATCGCGTCAACCGGAGCGCGCAAGCGAGTTTTGAGGGCTTCCTGCCAGTGTTAGGTGCCGCGCCCGGTTACGCGAATGTTTGCGCAACTGCTTGAATAATAATGGACCAACTAACGTTCTTGTCACAGGGTAAGCGGAGTCTCTTAGGAATGATGCAAACAACCCCACAACGACCTCTGATCAATATTAAGGAGAAAATGATGAGTGAAGAAATCGAAAAACATATTGCAGCAACTCACGAATTGCTGACAAAACATTTTATCGACTCAGCAAAGAAACAGGGTAAAACGGCCCCCAATGCACAAAGTTGGTCCGCGAGTGCAGTCGGTGGAAGCATCACCAACTTTCTTGTCTATTTTTCTGTTAACTTGACACTCAACTTTTCCCCTATTCAGACTCTTAATTTCTCTGCTAGCGGCACGACGATTGGCTTCGGTGGATTAAGTGTGGACGCCGGATCAGCAACTTTTTTCGTTGATCCTGCTCAACTCATTGGCGCACAGGATATTGCCTGTTTTGTTGCGGGCGTTGCTGCAGGGCCGGCGGTCGCAACTGTCACATGGCTCCAACATGGAACACCCATTGGAATTGGGACATTCACCGGAGTTGGAGTTTTGACTCTGCCGCCTCCCTACAACATCATTCCGGGGAATTTCACTTAAGCTTTCGGCGACAGAAACTCACCCGTGATACACCATCTCGCGGCTCGTGGCCCTGATCGGGCAACTTCATTTTGACATTTCACACACTACTGGTTTAGATTGGGAGTGCTAAAACACCCTATACTTGGAAAGGTTCATAATTAAAAGAAGGAGATTCTATGTCCATACAGCTCATTTTCCAACAAGCCGGGCCCCTGCCCATAAGTCAAACTTTTTCTGCTCCGGGCGACGAGCCCATGTATTTGGAAGTAAACGGTTCAGCCTGGTCCCAAACACCCAATGTACTTCTTGGAGTCACTATTGAACTTGATGGCCAAGCGATAGGCGAGATGCAGCTCTTCTCGAACGGTACCGCTACGCACCGAGCAATGGTCCCGGCATATATCGAGGTTCAGCTCGGCGAGGGACAGCATACGCTTACGTTATCTGCAATAAGTGGCACGATATCTGATCTCAACGATCTGTATACCGCTGTGCTCCACTATTAAAAACTTAAACAATGCCGCGATCGCAAGGTGAACGGCGCCGGCCTCTCACGTAGGCGAGTGCTACGTCTGCGTTGAGGTAGCCCTTACTTACGTGCGGGCTACGGACACTACTGCGCGGCGATGATCGAGTTGACAGTCGTAAACGTATTTGGGCGTTTAGAACGGATCTTGATACGGGGAGAAGCTCCGTTAGTCGTGAGCGATGTATTCGATGTGAACGTAACGTTGTACGCGGCTCTAAGTTGCACGACGATGTCCTCGTATGCCCGCTGGATCTGAGCGATGTCCGTGATCGGGTAATAGACGCCACCTGATACTTTTGCGAGACGTTCGCCTTCGCCCTCGGCCTTGACCGATAACGACATGTATTTGCGACGAACAGGATCGATGTCGGCGTCCGGGTTTGCCGCCGCGGCGGCGAGAAGGCCAGACGGCACGTACAGCGGATAAAGCAACGCACCGCTCTCCTGGATCGAACCCAGTAAGGAATCAAACGCGAGAAACGAACGATTGTCATCGCCGTCGGTGAGAATTACGATCGCGGTTCGCTCGCCTTTCATCGGCCGCAAGGTGTCCGCGATCGAATATGCAAGAGCGTCGTAATACGCGGTTCCGCCGCCGGCGTCGAAAGTGTCGAGGCTCTTCGACAGTTTTTCCTTGTCAGTTGTGAACGGCGAGAGAACCTTGACGTCGTCGTTGAACATCACGATCGACACTCGGTCCGACTTTTCGACAGTGTCGACAAAGTTTCGTGCAGCCTTGCGAATAAAATTAACGTAATTTTCGACGCTGCCCGACACGTCGAGAAGCAAGACGAGATTGAACGGAGCAGTCGATCGCGTTACATCGACTACCTCACGCGCCGTTCCGCTCTCGGTCACCTCGAAGTCAGCTGCGGTCAGATCGTCGATGGCTCGATTCTTAAGGTCAGTGACGCGGACGAGCGCGGTCCTCATCTCGGCGTTCGGGACGTCGAGCCGCGAGCCCTTCTGCGCAAACGACGGCTCGCGCATGATCGGCGGCAAGGAGCGCGCATAATCGCCGAAATACTTTGGCGATGCGCGGCGGATCGCCTCCATCAATAACGAATCACCGCTGCGAACGATCGCTTTCGCGGCGTTCGTGAGCGGACGCTCGCGCAGATCGCTCATCACCTCGTTTGGCGATACATTTAGGAGAATGATACCTCGCGCGGTGGTGAGGTTTAAGGAAACGGCTTTTGGTTTTTGGTCTTCCGTTTTCGGATCTTCCGTCGCCTCGTCACCCTTTCTCCTCTTCTCACCTTCTTGCTTATGGGTTCCTCTAATTTCAAAGCGCCCGGCGGTCTTTTCTTTTACCTTAGCAATGTCAAAATCGGCGAGGTAGCGCGGACGCGATTCGATCCAGAGAAAATTGTATGTCAGGTCCTCGGCAGGAACATCGACCGCGATCGTGCCGGTCTCGGTCTTTGCAATAACGGACGCAAAGTTGCCCATTGCTTCAATACCGCCGGCTGCGGTTTCGACCTTTAGGCTTGTACGCTCGGGTAAAGTAAGACTGAGATCGATGCGTTTCTTTGCGTCGACGGACGCGACCGTGATCAAGGTCCTGCCGCCGACACTCGATATCTTGATCTCGGCGTCGCTAACACCCTTTGCCGAACTTGCCGTCAGGTTACCGACCTTCGTGCTGCCAGGCGAGCCTTCCGCCTTTGCAAGCACACGTCCCGAACGGTTTACAACCTCCACGAAACCGCCGCTCACCTCGCGCACGACATCCTGCGCGCCTGCAATCGACGACAACAAACTAACAATACAGATTGTAATAAAACTTTTTACC
>JBJXFZ010000134.1:0-50288 GCA_046154245.1 Pyrinomonadaceae bacterium | reverse complement strand
GACGCGACTCGGGGCTGACGGCTATTTCGCTCAGATCAGGCGGGAGTTTTTCGAGAACGTCTTCGTCAGAAAAGATCTCCGGATTGCTTCGTATCGTCTTTTTGAGCCAGTAGTCGTAATCAAAGCGTGCCGAAAGATCGAGAACACGCTGAACGTGGGCGACCATTTCCTTTTTCAAGCCGAGAACAAACTCGGTCTCGGCCAACAGCATCGCGGCTAGTGCCTCGTCGTAATAATGGTTATGCGTGTGAAAAAAATCGAGCAAGCTCGCGACGCGTTCCGCCAGCCCGTCTGTTTTGCCTTCCATCAGGTCGATGCGGCATAGACACAGCATGGCCGTGTTTGTAACGAGCCCTTTGTTTGATCTTTGCCGCGATTCGATCGTGGCGTCGAGCACGCTGCGAGCCTTTTGCGTGTCGCCCTGCCCGATATAAAAGTATGCACGCTCCTCGTTCAGTTCGCGTGTCGCCAGATCGACGCCGACCTCGTCATACGCGAGCGAAGCCCGTTCGTAAAACTCGGCGGCGTGAGCGGCGTCCTGCCGTTCCCGGTAGAAATTCGCGTACGTCTCAAAGATCTCGGGCAAAAGCGCACGCAGGTTGAACGCCTGGCCAAGCTCAAGTGCCTTTTCGAGGTGTTTTTCGGTTTCGTCAAATTCACCGCGGTAGAGGTGGAGGCGCGCGATATTCAGGTGGCCGATCGCTTCTTGCGGGAGCGGTTTCCTCTTCTTCTTTTCGAGAAATATGCGGTTGAACCATTTCAGCGCCTCGCCAAAATCACCGCGAAGACCCGGGGCGAGTGCGAGATTGTGTGCGACCAGGCGTATGTAATGCTCGTTCGACTGCGTCTCGGCGAGTTCTAACGCGGCCCGGAACTGCTGTTCGGCCTCGTTCAGCTTTCCGTCCGAGATGAGACACAGCCCGCGAGTATTCAGGCATTTGAGATAGGTTTCCGAGTCTTTCGGCACGAGCCGTTCGGCTTTCTCGAGTAACTCGAGAGCGTCGGCCTGTTTGGCACGCCGTCGCGCTAGGCTTGCGAGCGAATGCAGAGCTTCGGCCTCGCCCTGTGAGTCGTTCTGTTCATGAAACCTTTTTACGGCGCGATTGAGCAGGCTCGCAGATTTAGAGTTTTCGCCTTGCAGTCGCGCACATTCGGCCTTGTGGAGCAGCGAGTGCGGGTGCTGCTCGAGAAACTCATCCGGGATCCTGTCAGCAAATGACCCGAGCGAGACAATAGCGCCGGTCGCGATCCACTCGTTACCGTGGCTCGCCAGCACCGAGGCGGCGCGATCAAAAGCTTCGGCGTCGAGAAAGAAAGGTAGAGCGATCTCCCACTGTTTGTTCTGTAAGAGCAGCTCACCGATGCGATTTCGTTCGGCCTGAACGCCCGCCTGACCTATCTCGGAGCGCAGTCGGCGCTGGAGAAAATCACGAAACAACGGATGAAAGCGATATTCCTCGGCACCGCCGTCGCTGGCGACGCTCAAAAAAACATTTTTGTGTGCAAGACCGGGCAAAACGGCTGAGCAACGCATGTTTGGGAAAAGGAGGCTGCATTGCTCGAGCGGCATCGATTCAAGCACCGAGAGATAAAGCAGTAAGTTCTTTGTTTCGTCATCTTCGCGTGAGAAAACTTCTTCGGCAAAATAGTCGAAGATGTCCGTTTCAGAGCGCCGCAGCATTTCCATCAATGCAAAACCGGATGCCGCCTTTTCGCCCAGCTCTTTCTCGGCAACTTGGCGTACGAGCTGAAGAGCGGTTATCCAACCGTGAGTTCGGTTGCGGTATTCGGTGATCTCCTCGGCTTTTAACTCGACGCCAAGCGTTTTTTGAAAGAGTTCCCGGACCTCATCGTCGGTGAACAGCAAATCCTCGCGGGTGATGACGAGCGCGGCCGCCTGTGTGCGTCGGCGCATGATCGCAAGCGGCGGCAGGTCGCGTGTCGTGATCATCAGGTGGAGCAGCTCAGACGAGTATTGCAGTATCCGGTCCACGATCTTATGTACTATTGTGTCGCGCCCGATGTGATGATAGTCGTCGAGTACGAGGATAAACGGCTGTTCGACCGACTGAAGGATCTCGTTTATCAGGAGGTCGGCGGCGCGTTCGGGAAAGCGCAGCATCTCTTCGTTCGCGTCGGCCAGGTATGGGAAGAGGGCTTCGCCAAACTCCGGTTCAATATTTCTTATGCCTTGCGCAACGTAATTAAGGAACACGATCGGGTCGGCGTCCGTGTGATCGAGTTGATACCAGATAGAGGGTTTTGGCTGGTCGCGTAAAAAGTCGGCGATCAAGGTCGTTTTACCATAACCCGCGTCGGCGGCGACCAGGGTCACGGGAGCGGATGAACTAGCAGCTAATTGTCTTAGAAGGCGCGGTCGTCTTAAAAGGTCTAGAACCGGTCTTGGCGGAAGCAGTTTTGTGCGCAGAAATAGGCTTGAATTCTGCATGTTTGACGATGGTAACGGATGCGCACGGGTATTATGTCACTGCCGGTGGCTTAAGGCAACGGGTTGGGACAGGGCAACGAGTCTTATCGAGCAAACTGCAGGAGTTTTGAGATACGGCCAAAGCTTTTTTGCCGTGCTGTTTCAGCGGCGGTTGCCGAAAGGCCCAGAACGCGAAACAGACCTCGTGTTTCATTTGCGTCAAACGCGATCTCTTTTTCGTCGAGTACATTCAGCATCTGCTTTGAACGCATACGCCACATCGGCGCGGGCGGCTTGCTCCGGCACAGCATTAGTATGTGTGCATCGCGCGGCAGCGAATAGATCAGCAGATTAAAAAATTCCTCAAACCAGTCTGCATCAAAGATATGGTGGACATCGTCCAGGACGATCAACGGCGACGAAACCTTTGACTGCGTTTCCGTCTGAAAAAAATGTCTCAAGAGGAAGAGAGCGATGTCGCCCGCTGAGACGTTTCCGAGCACTGAGCCCGGTTCGGCATTAGGGTCGGCAATGCCCGATCTCGTCAAACTTTCAGAGAAATATCGCGCAAACACGGACCAATCCGCGTCGGTCGCCTCGACCGTGTACCAGCTGACGTTTTCAGTTTTTCGGGCAAAGGCGACAGCCAGGGCCGTTTTGCCCGTTCCGGCCCTGCCCGTAATCAGCGTCGCTGGGAAAAGTTGCCGCGATCGCCTCAAGAGCCGAGCGAGACGTGGCCGTGGAACATTAGCGTTGACGGACGGGATCTCCAGCTTTTCGCGTAAGATATGAAATTCCTCGTGCTTCGCCACGGCTGTTTCCGGCTCACCGCTATCAGCGATATCGCAGGTTATATTCGGTTGAAGGCTTTCGTGTAGAGAAAAGGTCATCATACAACGCAAAGGATAAACCCCAAGACTTGAGAAAAACTTGAAAAAATCAGCGGCCAGACTCCTTTCTGCCGAGATTTACAGCGTTTCGACAAAGATTTACAGCGTTTCTCAAGTTTTTCTCAAGAGCACCGGACTAAACTGCCAACAGATCGAAATTCTCGATTTACTCTTCTCGAAATCGCAGTTTGAAACTGAAAAGAGGTAAAAACAATGAAAAATCCGATAGTTTACATAGGCATAATATTTATTTTCGCGGCCAATATGTTTGGCCAGGAACAAAAGCAGAGAACGCTCGCCCTCGACTCGGGCACCCGCATCGATGGCCAGCTTCAGAGTTCGGTGGACGTGAAAAAATCACGGGTCGGTGATCAAGTCGTGCTCAAAACGACCAAGGACATAAAACAGGATGGCCGGACCGTGGTGCCAAAAGGCTCAAAACTATTGGGCCGGGTAACCGAGGTCACTCAAAAGTCAAAACAGAATGGCGGATCGAGACTCGGAATGGTTTTTGACCGCCTCGAGGGCAAGAACTTGTCCGCACCGATAAGCGCAACGATCGTCTCAGTTACGAGCGCCGCCGCAAACGCCGGTGTTAACAGCGATATGGCGAATGCGGACGTTTTCGGTTCGTCAAGCTCCTCGACACAAACAGCGACGAGTGGCTCAGGTGGCGGATTGCTCGGTGGCGTGACAGGCACGGCGGGGAGCGTTTTGGGTGCAACCACGCAAACTGTCGGTGGCGTCACAAACACCGTTGGCAATACGGTCGGAAACACGGCCGGTTCGCTTGGGAAAACCGTGAACGGCATTCAGATATCGAGCTCGACTAACGCGTCGGCCCAGTCGGGCAGCACGTTGTCGGCCCGTGATAAGAATATTCGATTGGAGAAGGGGACAACCATCGGGCTGCAGGTAAGCAACTCGGCCCGCGTAAACTAGCCGTTGGCGCGTCGGGGGGCTTTATTGTAGACTTTAACAAATTGCCCCCCCCTTTTTTATTTGGCGACGGCGGCTGGTTCATCTGCTTTGTCGAGAAGAGAACGCAAACGTCGTCGGCCACAATGTTATCTCCGTTTAGAGAATCTTGATGAGAAAGCAAATTTGTCTAATTGCTTTGATCTGCACGTTAACTAGTCAGGTATTTGCCGGGCTGGATATCGTGCGTTCAAGCGGCATTACGCTCACCGGTGCGGATGGCATCAGGTACATTGGTACATCGGGCATTACACTCACAGGAGCTGACGGCCTGCTTGCCTCGAGATCAAACGGAATAACTCTAACCGGAGCCGACGGCATAACCTTAACCGGAGCCGACGGCATCACACTCACCGGCGCAGACGCCGCAACCTACACAGGGCCAAACGGAATAACATTGACGGGAGCTGACGGCATTACGCTGACAGGCGCCGATGGCATCACGCTCACGGGGGCCGACGGCATCACGCTAACCGGCGCAGATGGCACACAACGCCGAGCCGACTCGGTGGTCGTTACTGAGCCAAACGGAATTACGTTGACCGGTGCAGACGGCATCACGCTCACGGGTGCCGACGGCATAACGCTCACCGGCGCCGACGGTGCGACCAGGGTCGGAGAGAACGGGATCACGCTGACTGGCGCTGACGGGATTACATTGACCGGTGCAGACGGGATCACTTTGACTGGTGCCGACGGCATCACGCTTACCGGCGCCGATTCTGTGACGGCCTTTGATGCGGCGGGCGTAGCATTTGACGACATCGATCCGGCAGGCATCACTCTTACGGGCGCAGATGGCATAACCCTTACCGGTGCGGACGGGATCACACTAACCGGCGCCGACAATGTCGTGATGAGGAATATTAACGGCATCACGCTCACCGGGGCCGATGCCGCGTCGACAGGTTTGCAAAGCGTTGACCCTGAACTCGCGATGACGCTGAATAACGCGGGCGACGATAGCAACGTAAACGCCGTTGTCGCTTATCACAACGCTGTTACCGAAGCCGATCTCAACGCGCTCAGGCAGATCGGCATCCATGGCGGCACGCGATTCCGCGTTTTGCCGTTTGTTTATGTGACCGGGACCAAGTCGCAGATCATAGCCGTTTCGCGGCTCTCGAGCGTCCGTTCGATATACGGCAATCGCACTCTTACACTGAATTCGGACCCGTACTATAAGGCGACGGGCATCGAGCGGGTTTCGGCGGATGCGGATCTTGCGGCGCGAAACAGCGGATTACCCGTGACCGGACGAAACGTGACGGTCGCAGTTCTCGACACGGGCATAAACAGCCAACATGGCGACCTTGCAGGGCGAGTCGTTCAGAACGTTCGCCTAACAGATGCGCAGAGCGCGCCCGTCGGATTCCACAATCCTGTCCCGGTTGAAAATGTTGCGAATACAGATCTAACATCCGGGCACGGATCTTTTGTCGCGGGTGTTGTCGCCGCCAGCGGCGCCGCGTCGAATGGCAGATTTGGCGGTGTTGCTCCGGGCGCTCGCCTTTTGGGCCTGAGCGCGGGCGATCTTAATCTGACGCATGTACTTGCCGGTTTTGATTACATCCTCGATCGCGGCGCAAATTACGGCGTCAAGGTTGTGAACTGCAGCTTCTCGGCAAACACCGTCTTTGACTATCACGACCCGGTCAACATCGCGACAAAAATGCTGACATCGCGCGGCGTCAATGTCGTTGTCTCGGCGGGTAATAGCGGCGCCGGCAACGGAACGCTCAACCCATATTCGATGGCGCCGTGGGTGATAGGCGTCGGAGCTACGAACAAGAGTGGCGTGCTCGCCTCATTCTCTTCACGCGGAACGTTTGGCGGCGAGAACGCGCAGCCAACCGTCGTCGCACCGGGCGTAAATGTCGCTAGCCTTCGCTCAACCCCGACGATAACGAGCGTCGGCGGTCTCGGCGGCGCGGACGCTCAGCGGCTGTCTGCCGGCGAACTGCCGTACTACACTACCGCAACCGGGACGTCGTTCTCGGCGCCGCAGGTCGCGGGAGCTATCGCCCTTATGCTTGAAGCAGATCCGTCATTAGCACCGGCCGAGATAAAAGAAATTTTGAGCCGGACGGCGACGCCGCTTCCAAAATATTTTTATCACGAGACCGGCGCCGGTATGTTGAATACCCACGCCGCCGTTCTGCAGGCCGCATTTCCGACTCGCAAGATCGGCGCTTACCGCTCGACGCTCTCAAAGAACGGTATCAGGTTCAGCACCACTGTTTCGCGGACTTTTGACGAACTCGTAACGCCGGGCGTCACACGGTCGGTCGATCTGGCGCTGCCGTCAAATGTGGTTCAGGCAAACGTCGGGATCTCGTGGAGTCTCGGCCCGAATGATTTTGGTCTGAAACTTTACAACTCGGGCAATACACTCCTCGGCCAATCTAATTATCTAAATCTGCCGGGCCTAACCGGCCGTCGCGAAGAGGTTGTCGTTAGAAATCCGTCCGGGGTGTTGCGAGCCAGCATCGATCACACGGCCGGCATCGGTACGTCGCAGACGGTGCACGGCGCTCTCGAAGTGACGCGTGTCGAGTATCCGCAACTTTCCGATCTCGAGTCGCTGCCATCCGACTTGGTGACGGAGGCCGAGAGAGCGATCCTCTCTAACATAATGCTGCCGGAGGGCCGACGGTTCAGGCCAAATTCGGCGGTTTCGCGCGCAGAGCTTGCCGCGGCATTCGTCAGATCGGGCCTCGTATCACAATATATGTCCGCCGCTCCGCTCTTCACCGACGTTCGCGATGCCGCGACACGCAATTCGGTCGAGAGCGTTCAATCAAATCCCGGTGGCGGCCTTTTCTTCGATGCGGCGGCCGGCAGCAGATTTTACCCGAACAACAACGCATCAAAACTCGTCGCCGCTGTGGCTTACGTCAAAGCAGCCAAACTCGATCAGCTCGCGGCCAACTCGACCTTGTCGCCGGCCGTGACCGACGCCGGCGCGATCCCCGCCAACTTGCGCGGCTATGTCGCCGTTGCTTTGCAGAGAGGCTTCATCACCCTCGACGGTACGCAATTTAACGGCTCGCGCGCGATAACGCGTCTTGAGCTTACTGTCGCACTCAATCGCCTGATAAATTCTTAGCTACTGATCGAATTTGTTCGAACCGGTGGTCACGCTCCCGGGGCTCGTGTGCTTAACCGACCTTACCTATCGCTGACTTTTGAGCAAGCGACTCTCAACGAAAGGTCCGATCTTGCGGATGCCAAGAATGAGATCTACGAGATTTAACACCTTGGCCGGGACAAATAACAGAGCCTCGGAAAAACTGCGCTTCTTGGCGGTCACCGCGATAAAACCGATGATCACGAGAGACGGTGTTACGATCTCGGGGCGCAGATCCAACGGCAGGAAAAGGACGGCTGCACCGATCGCAAAAAGCCACCCCAAAAACAGGATCGTCGTTTTTAACCGCAGCCAGCAAAATTCCAAGCCATTACCGGCTCGACGTGCGTGAAGGCACGTTCTGGTTATCTCACCGAGTCGTCCTGAGCGCAGATCGCGCAAAAAAGTCGTTACGAGGGCACGGAAAGATGTTGGATGATAGCAGCGCGTGTGATGAGCCATCGGCACGGGTGCAGTTCTTAGTCTCCAACCTGCACCGATGAGGCGCAGGCCAAGCTCGGCTTCTTCCTCCGTGGCCAGCTCCGGATCGAACGATCCGACTTCAACGAGAGCAGCGCGGCGATAAAGACAACACGGTCCGCGCAGCCATTTCACATTTTGCGCTTCTTCACAGACCTCGTCGACGCCGTCGACGGGCTCACCGGCCGCGGTCGTGTCGTAAATTCGACCGTTGATGCCCCCGAGTTGCGCGTCGCTGCGAAGTTGTTCGAGCGCCGTTTTCAGAAAGCCGGTATAAATTAGCGTATCCGCGTCCAAAAAAAGAATGTATTCGTTATTGGTTTGACGCGACCCGAAGTGGCGGGCGGCAGAGGGCGAGGGGCGCAAATCGCGGTCGAGCATCTTTACCGCGATGCCGTATCTTTGCCCTTCTGCGACCGTGTTGTCAGTGGAATGT
Source organism: Pyrinomonadaceae bacterium (assembly GCA_046154245.1). GTDB lineage: Bacteria > Acidobacteriota > Blastocatellia > Pyrinomonadales > Pyrinomonadaceae > OLB17. The sequence continues at coordinate 41,946 of JBJXFZ010000134.1, read as the reverse complement.
GAATCGACGTAGAGCAAATCGGCACCGCCGATCTCCTCGGCGGCGGCACGCGCCGCTTCGATGCACATGCCTATCGAGGCTTGCTCATTACGACCGATGATGACAATGGACAATTCGTTTTTCATTGACCCGAGAGCTGATATTTTCGCCGGGCAGCTCGCCGCCAGTTTTGCAGTGGCCCTGCTATACCGGACGGCAGTGCCGATTTGGCAAATGAGCGCAAGCCGGCTGTGATCGATCCGATTCGATCACGCAAAATGATAGGCACGCATCGGTTAGACAGGCTTATCGTTGCTAATTCACTTGATCCGTTCGCCCAGTCGAATTTGTATGTTTCGTCGCCACGCAAAAAATCGTATGTCGTGACGCCACGTTCGCACGCGGCCTTGATCGACAATCCCAGAAGGACGAGGCCGACGCTAAATCGCGCGAATGCAGGATCATAACCCGAATTGTAGTAATAAAACGTTTTGCCGGTGTCTAATCCGTAAATCGAAGCGCGACATTCGCCGTCGAGCCAGAGTTCCTCAAACCTGATCAAACCCGCCGCAGCAAGTCTCGAAACAGCGCCGCGATGAAACTCGATTAACCGCGGATGGCCGCTTAATTCAGAACCGCCGGAGCCCTCCCAACGCATCTCGTGAAGCCGCAGAAATCTCTCAAATGCGACATCTATCTGATCAGCCGCAGTTACCGTGCGAAACTCAAAACTCGATTCGCGCTTCAAGGCCTTGAGCCGACGCACGAAGTTTGCCTTTCGTCTGCTGCTGCCCAGCACGCGCTCCCAACCGGTAGACAGATCGATCTGCGGGCAAACGGCGTCAACCTTTTCTGTAACGCGAGAAAATGACGAGCCGCGGCTGCCGCAGAGACGTTTTATCTGCTGGACGGTTTCCGAACCGCTGTCAAGCGCCGAAAATTCGACAACATCGGCGCCGAGATTAGCGAGATGTTCGATGAATGCCGCAGCGCATTTTGCCTTATCCGCCGGGCGCGCGATGACGTCAAGGTAATCGGCTCCGCCCACGCCCGAGCCGCACAGCGAAAGGTGTCCGATACGCCGTCCAAACACGTATTTATCCTCTCTTACCATTGGCAAGATCCCGACCAATATTCCGTTTTGTCTCGCGGTAAGTATCATCAGAGCGCGCGGGCGCCCAAAACTCTCATACCACGTCGACATCCATTCCCACGCGAGGAAAGGCGACTTGGCGGCGTCGGCAAACAGCCGCTGCCACTCGTCCTTGAGCTCTGAAAGAGCGGCCTCAGCGGTGCCTGTTTTTACGGAAACCTCGATCATCTTTTTTACTTGTGAACCTCGGTCGCTGTCAGAGGCAAGTGCCCGCGGTTCTTCCATGAACGGAGTGCGGCGACGACGCCGAACTTCCATGCCCAAAGTAGCGAACCTATTAACCCACGACGAAAGATATAAAATGCGACATATTCGCGCTCGCCGGTTGCCCAGACACGCTTATTCGCCGTCGACGGCGCCAGGAAATCGATCTCATCGAGACCTTGCTCGATGCTGTCAGCCAATAGCTTTCTAAACAGTAGGTTGCCGGGCGCAAATCGTGCGTGCTCCTCGTCGAACGAAGTTTTCCAGTGGATCATCTGGCGGCCGTCGCGAATGTTCAGGCTCATCGCGATCGTCGTGTTATCGAGCTTTAGTTCGTAAACAAACAGAGCATTTTTTACCGCCATCTGCGTGGCGAATTCCTCGTGCAGACGGGCGACTCGCGCGTCGTCGGTGACGGCGGTGCCGCGGCGGCCTTTCCATCCGCGTGCTTCGAGATCGAAGTACGTCGTCAATAATTCACGCGAGCAGCCCTGTGTGACCACAAACTCAACCGAGCCAAGTTCACTGAGCCGACGCAGACGGCGATCGAGTTCCTGGCGAAGATGCTTTCGGGACGATGAAAAGAACTCGGCAAGCGCACTAGTCGCATCTTCCGACTTTGGCAGCGTAATGTACGGAGCTCCGTCCATCTGCCACACGCCTGCAGACCAACCTTCGCGTTCGGCCAGACGTACAACGTCGGCGAGCCAACTATCGGCGCGAACCAGCCGAAATTCAACGACGTCCCAGCCCGAGCGGCTCTGCATAGCGTCCCAGACTGCCTCGGTAATTTGACGCCGCTCACCCTCGGCCGCGCCGTGTACAAGATCAAAACGCTGCGTGTTGAGATTAAAAACGGCGCTGAGCTTACGGGCCGGAACGCCATGCAGCGGCCCCCATTTTTTTTCCACAGGGAGCAGAGCCCTTAGCCTCTCGCCCTCGCCGATCCTTATTAGCTCTATTTTTTTGTCGAAGTTTTTTGTAAACGGAGCGAACCACTCGGGACGCAAAAATGGTGAGCTGCTGGCGCCTTCATCGCACAACTCGGCCCATTCGGCCGAGAACTGGCCGATTACTTCAGGTCCACCTTTCACAACATTTATCATTGCTATCCAAAGCGCATCTGAATCGTTGGCCGAATCGTGTCATCCAATTCAAAGGAGCGAAGCCGCGCCCACTGAAGCGCAACGCAGAGCAAGTAGAGCGTATTCGTAACGGCGTAACGCTTCCACAGACGACGAGGTTCTTGCACAAGCCGGTATAACCACTCGAGACCGCGGCGCTGCAGCCACTGAGGCGCCTGCGAAACCGTCCCGGCATGAAAGTCGAAAGCCGCTCCTACCGCCATCAACGGCATTGACAGCAGGTCTCGATATTCGAATACCCATGTTTCCTGTCGTGGGCATCCGAGTCCGACAAACACTATCGACGCACCGCTCGCTTTTATCTCCTTGGCGATCACCGCCTGCTCGTCGGCCGTGACCTGACGAAATCGTGATGGCTGGCTGCCGGCGATCTTTAGAGCAGGGAACTTAGCTTTCAGATTTGTCCGCAATTTTTTGAGTACGTCGTCCTGGCTGCCATAAAGATAGACGCTCAGGCCCTCGGCGGCCGCGCTCTCGCAAACGCGTAAGGTCAGTTCAGGCCCGTAAACGCGCTCCGACAGGCTGACGCGGTGGAGCCACTTCATTGCCCAGCGGACGGGCTGGCCATCCGGCACAACGAGATCGAGCCGGTTCAGACGGTGTCGGTGAACTGCGTCCATCCTTCCCGTCATCACGCCGTGAACGGCCAGGGCGCTAACGGCAAACGGGCGCCGGTCATTTGCGGCGCTGATTATCCGCTTTATTGCGGCGTCGTAATCAATTGCATTGACCCCGATGCCGAGAATATTTTGTTTCCCAAGATCGATCATCCGAACTACGCCGCAACCAGTTCGAGCTTTTTGGTAATTTGTTTTCGTTCGCGTGTCGCATCGACGATCTCGCGGACTATCGCCTCGAGGTCGTATTCGTACTGCCAGTCAGGATAATCCTGCTGAAATTTCCGTACGTCGCTGATCCACCAGATGTGATCGCCCTCGCGAGCCTGGTCTGATATATCAAATGACAGTTCCTCGCCCGAAACCTCTTCGGCGATCGCGATCGCCTCGAGAACCGAGCAGTTGCTGTGGCGGCTGCCGCCCATGTTATAAACTGCGCCGGGTCGCGGATCCATAAAGAACTCCCAAAAGGCACTTACCAGATCGTTGGAATGGATGTTGTCTCGAACCTGTTTCCCCTTGTAGCCAAAGATGGTGTAATGCTCTCTTTCGACAACACATTTGATCAGGTACGCGAGAAAGCCGTGGAGTTTGGCGCCGGAATGCGCCGGGCCCGTTAGGCACCCGCCGCGGAAGACACCGGTTTTTATCCCGAAGTATCTGCCGTATTCCTGAGTCATAACATCGGCCGCAACTTTGCTTGCGCCAAAGACGCTATGCTTTGACGAGTCGATCGACATAGACTCGTCGATGCCGTGCTCAAAATACGGGTGCGATTCGTCGATCTCCCATCTGCGTGCTTTTTCGATCAGCGGTAGCGAGTTTGGCGTATCGCCATAAACTTTGTTTGTCGAAGTGAATATGAACGGCGCGTCCGGACAGAACCGGCGAACGGCTTCGAGCAGGACGAGCGTGCCCATCGCATTTACGCCAAAATCGGTGAGCGGCTCCTTTGCCGCCCAATCGTGGCTCGGCTGCGCAGCGGCATGAATGACCACCGAGATATCTTTTGCGTATCGGCCAAAGATGTTTCGCATCGTGGCTTCGTTACGAATGTCGTCGGCATAGTGGACAAAACCCGGAAGTTCGGCCTTTAGCGCCTGTGTGTTCCAACTCACCGAACCGTCGCGACCGAAAAAATACGAGCGCATGTTGTTGTCGATCCCGACCACGTCCATGCCCTTGCGGTGAAAAAACCTGCACGCCTCGCTGCCGATAAGGCCCGAGGAGCCTGTAATAATAGCTACGCTCATAGGTCACCCAGAGAAAAATCTCGTTTTTCTATGCTCTGTAAAGAGTGTTAAAGGTGTGAAAGTTCCATTTTTGCTGGACACGCGGATCATCTCGGGGTCGGACTTATCTCGAGCTTTCTATACTCGGTCGCCAGATAGTCGATCAGGGCCTTAACGAATGCGATCACGCCGACCATTTCGAGAACTTCCTCGATGGTTGAGAGCATTTTGTACCAAGGGTCCGCCTTTCCGTAGATCTCGGCATATTTGCCGTTTAGCAGCTCGACACCGATAGCTCCGCTTAGAAAGATCGCTCCCGCAATGAGGAACTGCAAACGGGTCCTGACGGGCAAATTCCACCAAAACCTCAAAAAGACCACGGCGAGTACCACTACGAGCGCGATACCGGGAACGACCCACGCGAAATAGAAGGCGCCGAGATTATCCCCGCCGAGGACAACGCGCATTGGGTCGATGATCTTTTCGTGGATCTCGGCGATCTCATCAAATGCCATGTAGAGGAAACCAAACGCGAGACACGCCCAGTGCCCGCGGTACGCCGCTCTCTGCATCTGCTTTAAGAATGTGATCATGCCGAGAAGCGTTGCGGCGAGGAGCAGGTTGAGCATGCTGAGGAAGGCCGGGATGTTACGTTCGCGGTCGACGTCGACTGCTTTTGAAAGCTTGGCCAAGAGCACCGAGTCAAAACCAAGAGCCGGGACGACTATCGTCAGCGCGATACTTGCGATCCAGATGGATGCTGCCAGAACCAGCAGAACCGTTGCGACCCGCGCCGAATCGACCGAGAGGCTAACCCCGCTGTCCGCCGGGCTGCGATGCGAGGTGGCGGTTTCTCCGGCTCGCCCGCTGACCTTGTCCCGCGAAGCAATGTTCGTCCAAAACTTGAAGTACCGTATAACGTTTTCCATAACTAAACTCCTAATCTCATGAGCGCGACGCGCTCGGAATACTGGCCTGTTATGCCGCGTGTCGATTCTTCCGACAGGCTCGTCCGGCCGAGAGCGAGCAGATCTGCGCGCCGAACGTTGACAGTCGGCTTTGTAGTAACCGCAACCGTGAAGCCCGCGTCGGCAACCGCCGAGCGGACGGTGTCGCTGTGCTCTCCATTCGGATACGCAAAGGTCCGAATGGGCACACCGAGTTCTGTCTCCAACCGTGCTCGGCTCCCGTCAACCTCGCGGACGATAGTGTCGGTGTCCTCCAAGGGCAGAACGACGTGGTTGACCGTGTGCGCGCCGAATGTGATATTTGCCGCAGCCATCTCGCGAACCATCTCCCAGTCGAGCAAGCGATAATCGGCAGGGTACTCGCGCGAATTTCCAACCGCCGATTCGAGGCATTCGATCATCTTTTCTCGAAGCCGGAACGGCATATACACAAGCCGCTCGGTCAGCGCGAGCGACGCGGTGGGCCGAGCGAACTCGCGCGCGATACGCCGGGCGACGCCCGCGTCCAGAAGCGGTTCGACAAGCGAAACGCCGCGCTCGCGAGCCGTCCTAAGTAGCCAGAATATTCGGTCGTGTGCGAGCGGAGTTTCGCTGCTTACGAAATTTGTCGGCAGGAACATAGTCGCCGGAAGGCGAAGATCGCGAAGCACGGGAAATGCCTGTTCATAAAAGTCTAGATAGCCGTCGTCGAACGTGATGGCCGCTATAGGCCGGTCAACGCTGCCGTGAGCAAGAGCCGCCGCGGCGTCGTCGAGCGACATGACGTCGTAGTTGGCCTTCAGCAGCTCGCAATGTTTGCGAAACGTGTTCGTCGAGATCGACAGGCCGAAATAGCCGTCTTTCTCGGCTCTCGCAAGGTCGCCGACGACACGGTGATACGCAATGATATTGACGCCCGCCGAAGCTCTCGACCGTCTGACCGATGAAGCCGCCGATTTGATCGCGCGTTTGGTGACCAGGTCCAGACCTGCCGGTGCATTGCTGCCGACGGACAATTGGTTGAGTAGATAAGACTGTAGGGTCGCTTCAAAACGCGGTAGATCGAAGTCCCGCATGACCTTTCGCCGAGCAGCTTGCCCAAGCCGCCGTCGCAGCTCCGGATCGGCCGCAAGGTCCTTGATCTTTTCGGCAAGCGAGTCGACATCGCCCGGCGCGACGAGCAGCCCGTTTACGCCGTCGCCGATCAGTTCGGTGATGCCCCCGACAGGGGTTGTCACGATCGCGAGGCTCGCGGCCATCGCTTCGAGTACGGACATCGGCATTGCCTCGGCGTAGGTCGGCAGGACAAAGATGTCTGCGTCGGCGTACCGGTCGGCCATTTTAGTGGACGGCACAGGGCCGAGACTTTCGATCATCTTGGCGATTCCGAGCCGCTCACATTCCGAGCGCAGATCCTCGGCGCCAAAACCAACGATAGAGACTTTTAGATCGATGTTTGAAGAGCGGAGCTTTGAAAGTGCCCGCAGCAGGTCGTGTTCACCCTTTAGCTTGCCGGTCGCTCCCACAAAGATGAGCTTGACGTCGCCGTCGCTCGTTGCGTCTTTCGGGCCAAAGGCAGCCGTGTCGATCGCGTTTGGTATCACGACGACCTGATCGGAGGCGGAGATCGAACGCACCACGTGCGCGGTCTCGCTCGAGACGGCAATAATGCTGTCGTTCGCACCGAGTGCCGTTTTGATAAGTAAGCGCCCGGGCGCCGACTGTTTTGAATAATAGAGTTCTGCGTCGCCGGCGTGAAAATGCGTGACGACAACACGGCGGAGCAGCTTGGCGAGCAAGATCAGACATCCCTCGCGATACAGGCTCGCATTGCTCCCAACGTGGACGTAAACCAGGTCGGGGCGGCGGGCGATACAATGCCATGCCACCTTTACGGCGGCGCCAAGCGCGAGCAGAAACTTCGCTGGCTTGCGAAAATCCTCGGCTTGGGAGGCAACGTAGGTGATATCGAATTCACGTGAGATCGATGATCGGCATATCGCGGAGATCAGCGTCGTTATTCCACCGCGTGTTTTCATCAGGTGCATCCCGATCATCAGCATTCTCGGCTTAGCCGCTCGATCCGCCTGTTTCAGGACGGAGAACCCTGCAAGCACTCGCGAGATAAAAACCGCCTCGAGCAATGCCATGAAAATCAGTGCCGACAGCTGAGCAGTTGCCGCACCGGCCGCACCGAACTCAGGGATAAGGATGACGCCAGCGCCCAGGAATACAACCACGCCAAATGCATTTGCGATGAGGTCGTAGCGCTGCAGGTTCATCGCAAACAGTCCGCGGGCGATGATCATGATCAGACAGAACGGAATTAGACAGAGTGCAAAAATATCGAGCGCCGCGGCGGCATCGGCATATTTTTCGCCGAAAAGAACCGTCAGCACCAACGGCGAGAGAAACGGCGAAGCGATCGCCGCTGCTATCGCAATCACGAGCGGCACACGCAAAAGCTTAGCGAGGTAGATCGCCGTCATTTCCTTGCTCTTTTCAGCGACCCTTGCAAGTACCGGCTGGATAACATCGGCATAGCTGGCCAAAAGTATCGCTGCCGGTATCAGAAAACGAGACGCCGCACCGAACTTAGCGGTTTCGGCCTCAGTGCTGTATCGGCCAAGCAGGACAACGGCGCCCTGCCAGATAAATGATGAGAGGATGATCATCCCGGCAAATGTCGGTGCGGCGAGCAATATTCGCTTTACTTCGCTGAGGTCGAAAGCAAATTCGCGAGCCCGACGTCCGGCCGCAACAAGATAGGCAGCCAATGCAAAATATCTCGTGACCGCGAGTGACAGACAGATAACCGTCAGATCAAAACCCGCCCAGATCAAAAAGATCGGCACCGCGGTCCTCAGCAGATTCTCTCCGGTCGTGATCACACCGATCACACGTGTTCGCCCGAGCGCGACCATCGTGGCCTCTGCGACCGCTATCAAACCCGAAGGGATTATAGCGAGGCTTGCCACCAGCGTTGCCGAGATGACTTCGCGCGAGTCGCTTGCCCATAGACCGAACAGACACATCACGGTCGCCGAAACGGCGCCGGACGCGAGCATCACAACCGACGCGTTGGCGATAAAAGCCTCGACCGACCCGTGCGAGTTATCGGCGCGTGCACGCCGGCGGCTGATCTCTGTCACGAGATAACCCGGCAGCCCGAGCGCGCACACGGTCATAAACAATGAGTACAGCCCCATTACGATCGTGAAGCGGCCGAGCTCCTCGACGTCTCGCAATCTGGCAAGCACGATCCACAGCACAAGGCTGTTGGCCACGCTGATCGCCGCCGACCACGCCATCCAGAGAAAATTACGCCCGACCTTCTCGACTCCGGGTTCGTCTGCTGTGAATTTCATGCCGGCACCTCCGATGGCGTTTCCCGACGACGAATTCGCGACAGTGCGAACGCAATACCAAGCAGTAGGAAAAGCGTACGCATCGGTGGCCGAGCCGAGCCAAGCGAGGCCGGCTCCTTGATGCCCGAGATAACAAAAGCCGCAAGACTGATCGCAACGCCGAGTCCGAGGGCGAACATCAGCCTGTCACCGCGTGACATAGATCTAAGACTCTCGATAAGGGCCGCGATGATCAGGAGGCAAAAGATAATTCCGCCCGGTATGCCGACTTCGACGGTCACATGGGCGAAGACGTTATGGACAGGTTGAGGGAAAACCTGCGATACAAACATGCTCGTTTCGTCATAGCGCGTCATGTTCGAACGGTAACCGTTCAAACCAACGCCAACGAGAGCGTTGTCGTCGATCATCCGCAAAGCCGTTTCCATCAATGGCATGCGCACGGCTGCTGAACCTTCGTCGTCTGCGGTCAAACGATCGTAGATCCGATCTGCGAACGGCATCAGGAGCAGGCCTGTGAGGATCAGAGCACCGGCGGCCGAGACAAAGTGACCGCGTCGCTCGGCCGCAGACAGTCCGGCCCAGCCGAAGACGATCAGCAGCGTGACGGCAACGATCACACCGATCCAACTTCCGCGTGCGAGCGACAGAGTGACACCCATTACTCCGGCTAGTGCCGCCGCGAATAGCAGCGATCGCTGCATCGACGTGAATGCTCGCGCGCGACAGATGACCGGTGCTAAAACTAACGGAAGCAGCGATGAGACGACCCACGCCATGCCGTTTGGCGTGCGCAGAAACGCCGGCACGCGAGCGAGGAGTTGACTCTGTGTTCCAACCTGCTCCTCCTCGGTTCCTGTGCCCAGAACGCTCATGTTCATCGGCCACTCGACCGTGTACTGAGCGAGAGCAACGACACCCGTAAAGAGCAGACCGGCCGCAATAAGGGTAACTAATTGAACTATGCGGTCGCGCGTCGCGAAGTGCGATGCGATCACATAGGCGATGAGAACGGACGTGAGCAGCGACGCGAGCGAAAAAGCGCCGAGAGCCGTCGGTTGCAACACCAAAACCGACGCTGCCGCAAGAATCACCAGGCCCGCTAATAGGAAAAACACGTATCGCGGCAAGACCCGCTCGTCATCGTGCTCGATAAAGAGGTCGTGCGCCAGCAGCGCCAGCCCGGCGATGAGCGTCAGCGAAACGTTTAACCCGGACGGGTCCTCGACCTCGTTGATCTTGAACAGCATCATGTCGCCCTTAAAGAAAAAGGACGCAACAAAGGCCGCACGAACTAACGCGATGGCCGGGACGTCGAGGGCCAGGAGCATCGCCGCGGCCATGCCCGCGATCGACACGGCACCGAACGCCATTGCATTGACACTCGACCCCGCCCCGAGCACCGCGACCGTTGAGCCGAGTAGACATGCACCTGCGAGAAGGCAAAGAACAGTTGCCGGACGGTTTGGCGCGCCGCGAAGGTCATGGTTGTACGGTCGGGCGCGCATTCGCATCGTATTCACATTGCTCCGGTGCCACGCAGCACCGTCGGAACCGTCTTTAGGAGGATCTTTAGATCGAGGGCGAGGGACCACTTGTCTATGTACTCGAGGTCCTGGAGTATCCATTTGTCAAAGCTCGTTTCGCTGCGGCCCGATATCTGCCAGATGCAAGTAATGCCCGGCTTGACGCTGAAACGACGGTTGAACCAGATCTTGTCAAAGCGTTTGAAATCGCGCTCGGGCAGCGGGCGCGGGCCGACGAGCGAAAGATCGCCCAGAACAATATTCAGAAGTTGCGGCAGCTCGTCGAGACTGGTCTTTCGAAGCCAGCGTCCGAGCGGGGTGACGCGCGGATCGTCCTTCATTTTGAAGACCGGCCCGTTTGCCTCATTCAGTTTTTCGAGTTCATGCTGTCTAGCCGGCGCGTCCGCGACCATCGTGCGGAATTTGAACATTTTGAACCTCCGTTTGTTCAAACCGACACGATTCTGCACGAAAAGTACCGGCCCTCGGGACGTAAGTTTGATCAGCAGAGCGATCGTAGCCATCAGCGGCAGCAGCGTTACAAGCAGAGCCAGTCCGCCGGCAAAATCGATCGTGCTCTTGATAAATGTCTCCCAGCTGCTGAATCGCGTCGAGTAGATCGAGAGTATCGGTGCCTCGCCGAGTTCGCCGGCAACAGCCCGAGCGAGCTTGAGATTGAACAGGTCGGAATAGATGCGAACCGTGACGCCCTGTTCTTCGGCCGCTTCGGCGATAGCCTGGATCTCGTCGTAGAATGTTTTTATCGGAAGACAAATAATGACCTCGTCAATCACGGTTCGCGCCAAAACGCGCGGGAATTCGGCCAGCGTGCCGACCACATCGTCGCCCTTTAGGTCATCGACAAAACCTGCAAAGTGATATCCGATCTCGGGGTGTTTGTCGATGAGGTTGACGATCTCGGCTCCGCGCGGGCCCGCCCCGATCACGAGCACCGAGCGCAGATTGCGCCCATGCAGCCGAAACTGTCTCAGCAGTTGTCGTTTTACGAGCCGGATCGTGAAGAGTAGGACAAACGATGTCGTAGCAAAAATGAGCAGGAACCGCTTAGGAAAAACTGACCATTCGGCTATCAGTATCTGGGTCGCGAGTATAAGCGTCGCAAACGCAACCGCCCGCAGAACGTCGGCAAACTCGTCTTCCCAGCTCGCAAGACGTTTTGAGCGGTAAAGCCAATATGACGAGAGCATAAATATCCAGCTCGCAAAAACGCCGCCGAAAAAGATCGTGCTTTCAAGCGATGGCACGGTGAACGCGCGGATCAAATACTTTATGCCGACGTGAGCGCCGTAATAGAAGGCCAGCCAGAGTGCCGCTCCGAGCGCCGCCAGGTCGAGCAGCCGGTACGCCAGCAGTAACGATGCTCTAAATCGTTCTTTCATACGGCCTCTGTCTCCACTGCAGTTTCTCCCGACGACAATGCTCGACGCTTTCCGACATATTTCTCGCCATTGCTCGGCAGCTCCATCATCGGTATTGACGCAAGAAGCGGCACCGCCAATCGCCTTTCGATCTCGTAGGGCGAACGGACCATATCGTACTCGTCATCACGCGCCGCGAGTTTGTCCAGTACGAGAGCGCCGGCAAAACCCGCCAGCGTACCGACGCCGAGCAGCACGAGCAGGTTCAGCAGCGGTTTAGGATTCTTTTGCTGGCCGTCCGTTCGCGGCGGATCGATCACTGAAAAATTGAGTATCTTTTCCTTGTTGAATATCTGGCCGATCTCGTTCTCGCGCGCCTTCTTTTGATAAAGCAAAAACGCTTCTTCGTTGATGTTCTTTTTACGTTCGAGTTCGGCTCGCTCGATGCTTTTTGTGTTTAGGTGTGTGACCTCGGCGTCGAGCTTAGCTGCCTGCGCGGTAAGCGTCTTTTCGCGATCGCGCAGCGCCGCAAGATCGGTTTGTGCCTGATAAAGCTCGGCCTCGAGTTTGCGTCGCAACTCGTTTATTGCAAAAGATCGTTCCTGCGGCGGATTTGCCGTCTCGGTCGCGAGCGTTCGCCTCAGTTGGTCTATCCGCTCCTGATTTTCGCGGACAAACCGGCTGTTCGGCTGGTACTTTTGCAACAGTTGTGTTCGCTGCTGCTCGAGCTGGATCAACTCTTCTTTCATCCGATCGAGCGCGGGCACATACTTGGATACGTAGCCTGTTTGTAGCTGCTCGGGTTCGCCGGCGATCTTTGCCTGTAGCGAGGCGATGCGCTTGAGCGTCTCGCCGATCTGAGTCCTGGCCGAGTTGGTTTGGGCTTGCGTATCGGAGAGTTGTTTTTGCAGCAGGCCCTGTTGCGTCGCAATGTCGGCCCCGATGACACCATTGCCTGTGTCAAAGGATTTTAGTTCGTTGGTGGCCGCGCTCAACTGCTCACTGAACTTGCCCGTTTGTTCGTTGAATACCTGGGTGACCTCGGGTTTTTCGCTGAGCTCGACGTGAAGCTCGACAAATTTGCGATAAATAGCTTCGAGCGTTTTTTTTGCACGCACGGGATCGGTGTCGGTGTATGTGACCTTTATAACGCGAGACTTTTTAGCAGGGATGACTTCGAGGTTGGCGGCAACACGGTTGACCGCCTTTTCGAGGGATAAGCTCAGGTTATCGTCGCCGGCCGGCTGCTTAGCGGTCGATGCATCAAGGGAAACCGTATCGTAGAACGAGTTCTTAATGCGGCCGCGCCATTGACTCAAGGCTGTGTCGTTCTTAGGGCTCTGGTCGTTTACCAGATCCAGTTCTTTTACGACCGCAGAGATCGCATCCAGGCTCTTAAAAAGCTCAAGCTCCGAGTTGAACTCTTCGTCGCTGATGTCCTTTTGCATCATATCGACCGCCTTGTCCGACGACGTGATCTGAGGGTCGATACGGTCACGCGATACAAAGATGCTCATCGTTGCCTCGTACTTTGGCGTGATAAGGAACGTCGCGGCCATGCCGGTCGCGACAACCAGCACGAGGATCGTGACGATCAGCAATTTGCGGCCGTAAAGTCGCTTGACGGCGGGAGCGGGCCGGTTTATACGTTGTAGATATCTCATCGGACGCTAAAAAATCCTTGGCAGAAACCCGCGAAACGCCTCGACCGCCTTACTCACTCGCGATGTGCGCGAATCGGGCACGAATACGTAGTCTCCGTCCTGCAAAACGACATCTTTGCCGGCCGCCTTCTTGTCGAGCACGCTCAACACATCGACCGTTTGGATTCGCCAATCGCCCCGGCCGTCAGGACGTGCGTGAATGACCATTCGGCGGTGTGCGTCAGCCGTAAAACCGCCGGCGACGAATATCGCCTGGACAAGTGTTTTTGCCTCGCGCATCTCGTACCGGCCGGGCTTGCCGATCTGTCCGCCGACGAAAATTCGCGGCGTCATGAAGTCGACGACTGAGACCGTTATGATCGGATCGAGCAGGACCTCGACATATGAGCGTTCGAGCTCCTTTTTAAGCTCGGCGACCGTTCGTCCCTCGGCTCGGATCTCGTCGACTATCTGCGGGCTTATGAATCCATCCGGCCGGACGACCAAACTCGGCTCGTTAAGCTCGGGGTGCGAAAAGAACTTAATGCTCAGCTTGTCGCCCTGCTGAATGCGGTACGACTCGCGTGCGCCCTTTCCTTCGGCGTCCGGTACTTGGCCAAACGCCTGGGGCGATACCCCTGTGAGGAACAGCAACAACAGCCACCTAACGGCCAAATTTTGGGCCAGTTTACTCATACGTACACGGATCTTAGTGTAGGTTTAGAGTCCTAATCGCCTTTGTTTTCCAGCTTTTGGGGGGATAAAGAGCTGAGAGTCGGGGCAAGGCGCAACGGGCGCGCAGAAAGCCGATGGTTGGATCGGGGATCGGTGCCGCTTTATATTGGCTTCTGTGATTTCCGTGGAAAAGTGACGAACCCGGGACCGCAATCAAGCTTGGCACGCGCCACGGGCTCAAATCCTGACCCGACGCGCCACCTATCAGCGGTGGGGCTGGACAATTTAAACGTCCGCAAAATATTGACTTTACTGGAGCCGGTGATAGGACTCGAACCTACGACCTGATGATTACAAATTCTTTTCAGCTAATAATCACCAAATATCACTGAGCATCAAAAGCCCATATTCACTAGACTTCCGCTAAACCCTTTCAACTCGGTGACTCTCCAGGTATGCACGTGGTTGCTACAATTCTCGCTACACTTTCTGGGAACCCGACAATTGCATGGCCGCGCACTTAAACAAAAGAAAAGGCCGGACGTGCAGCCGGTCAGGCGGTCTTTCAAGTTGCCAACTACTAATTTTACTTTCATAACACTTTTTCTCGATAATAGTTGACGATAAGGAATTAAAGAAATATGCCTATTGATCCTAAAGAAGAGCTGAAAGCCCTATTACGCGAGCTGTTTCAACTCGATAAGACCGATCTTGATTTCGGTATTTACCGCATCATGAATATGCGGTCGAAGGATGTCGAGGATTTTATCGATAACACGTTGCCGGCGGCTTTATTAGAAGTGACGAGTAAACTCGCTGGCAGAGGAAAAGAGGCGGCAAAGGCTGACCTGGCTGAAGCTCGGTCTGCGTTGGTTGAACACATCAAGAATAACGGCGAAGAGGCGGAAACAAACGAGCATTTAACGATTTTCTGCGCAAAACATGAGAATGCCCCGGTCGTAAAGGCGTATCGCAGAGCGAAAGAGGAAGCCGCTCAAGCTACGCATTCAAAAGAGGTCGAAACAGCCATCTATAACGATCTTTATACTTTTTTTAATCGGTATTACGAAGAAGGCGATTTTATCTCGAAGCCGAGGGCAGGGGAACATACTTACATGATTCCCTACAACGGCGAAGAGGTTAAGTTTCACTGGGCGAATCGCGATCAGTACTACATAAAAACGGGCGAGAACTTTCGGAACTACGTTTTTAATAACGGAGAAACGGACGAGACGAGAAAGACAACGGTCGAGTTTCGCCTGATGGATGCCGAGACAGCGACGAACAACAATCAGAACAAAAAAGGCCGTATATTTATTCCGGCCGAAGATTGGTTTCATTGGGACGGCGAGGGTCGCAAGCTAGAAATACATTTTGAATACAAAGTTCCGTCAGCCGAAGAAAAAGAAACTTGGGGCGATAAGCAGTCGGTCAAGAAAGATAATAAGGGCATCAATGAGCAGCTCATTACAGAGCATCTTGACGGCAAGATACGCGAAACCGAAGATGCGTTTCTCATTCGTTTTTGGGAATCGGAAAAGACGGTAAAGATCAAAGGCAAGGATGAGAACGTCGGAACCTTTTACTATCACTTAAACCGCTACACGGCGACGAATAGCTTTGATTATTTCATCCACAAAGACCTGCGGCGGTTTCTGCTTCAGGAACTCGATTACTATCTCAAGCACGACATCTTCACGCTGAACTTTGTCGATGCTCAGATCAGCGAGGACGAACAAAATACTGCGATCCGCGAGAACGTGCTTCGTGCCACGGCCATAAGATTGATCGCCGGCGAGATAATAGAATTCCTCGCCGAACTCGAAAACTTTCAGAAGATGCTCTTCGAGAAAAAGAAGTTCGTCGTCCAATCAGACTACTGCATTACTCTCGATCTGATACCCGAAGATCTTATTGACGAAGTAATTGAGTTTGTTCTGAGTGACCCGGAAAAGAGACAACTCCTCGAATGGCAAACGCTCGGTTTCATCGAAGAAATCGATCTCGCCGCGGAGCGGATAAAAGCCGACAAATATCTTGTTCTCGATACGCAGCTTTTATTGCCGGATTTGAAGTTTAAAGTTCTCGGTGGACTCGAGGAACTCGACGAAAAAACTGGCGGCATCATGGTAAACTCGGACAACTTTCAGTGCCTCCGTATTTTTGAAAGTCGATTTCGAAAACGGATAAATTGTATTTATATCGATCCACCCTACAATACTGACGCAGCCCCGATTCTCTACAAGAACAACTATCGTGACTCAAGCTGGCTCGCATTGCTCAAAGACCGACTGTCATTTGTTTCAAACCTTCTTGCTGACGACGGCGTTCTTAGCGTTGCGATTGATGATTACGAATTAGCAAATCTAGTTAAATTGTTGGAAGTTACGCTCCCAACGTTCAAAATTCAGAAAGTCATTGTGAATCACTACCCGGGATCTGGAACTGGACGGTCGAATGTTTCGAGGACGCACGAATACAATATCTTTGTCATTCCGAATGACGAAGACTTGTTGCGAGGAAAGTTGGAAAAGCCGCGTGAGAAGATGCGGGAACGAGGATTTCGCCGGGCGGGCACTGGCGAGAATAACTATCGTATTGGCAGAGAGAATAGCTTTTTCGCCATTCTTGTAAATCCTATGACTCTTGAAATCAAGGGTCTCGAGCCACCGCCTCCGTTGAATGAGAAGAACTATCCGAGAGGCGCAACGGGAGGTTGGACAAGAGTCTATCCAATTGGCGAAGACAATTCCGAACGAGTTTGGAGCTTAAGCTACGAGAATGCGAAAAAGGCGCTAAAACGAGAATTACTATATTGCTCAAAAAATTTCGCAATCGTTCGAAAATATCCCAATTCCAAAGATCGAAATCTTCTGGAGAGCGTCTGGCTAAACAAACGATTTAACGCCACGACACACGGCACAAATTTGCTCACCAACATCTTTGGAAAATCCGGGCTCTTTCCTTATCCGAAGTCCGTCTACACCGTCTCGACCGCAATCGATTCAGTCATATTCGATAATAACAAAGCCTTCGTATTGGATTTTTTTGCTGGTTCCGGTACGACCGGTCACGCCGTCGTTCATTTGAATCGAGAGGATATGGAAGATGATGCTTGTCGCCGATTTCTTCTTGCGGAAACAGGCGAATATTTCGAAAGCGTCACAAAAGTGAGGATCCAGAAAATCATCTACTCGGAGAAATGGTCAGAGGGCAAACCTACGCGGGAAGAACTTAACGGCGGAAGGCTTAGTTCGGGCATTTCGCATATCTTTCAATATCTGAAATTAGAGCAATACGAAGACAGCCTGAACAATATTGAGTTTGAGAACAAAGATGCACCGGCTGCGTTCTCGTTTGCAGATCAGATAAAGTACACGCTACGAAAAGGAACAAAAGCTTCGACCTCGCTGATGAACATCGCGAAGTTCGCCGATCCGTTCAATTACGAGATGGACATCCTTAAATTGAATGAACGAGTCCCGACAAAGATCGATCTTGTTACCACATTTAACTTTCTTCTCGGGATCGACGTTTCACGCTATCGCGTTTTCCAGCATCAAGATCGCGATTACCATGTCGTCCACGGCAAAAAAGGAAATGGCGAATATATCTGCATCTGGAGAAAGCACGACCCAGAGCTGGATCTAAAGGTCGAACGAGACTGGATAAAGAAGCAAGATTGGTATTCAGACGAAGGAGCAACCGTCTATTGCAACTCCGACAATGCCTTCGGAGCGCACGGGATCGAGGCCGAGTTTCAAAAACTTATGTTCGAGGATGTTGATTACTAATGCCCATCGCCGACAGAACAATCCTGTTTCGATTTATCCTCTCTCAGTTCGGTTACGACGAATTCGAGGCATTGCAGAGCCATTACGACGCTGACGAACTCGGCGCCGATGTCGCGGACGGTTCGCTGATATATCAGCGGCTGCTAAACACCGCGAAGTTTGACCTGTCAGACCTAAAAGAATACGACGAGAACATAATCCGTCATCTCGAAGTAATAAACCGTCACCGGAACCCAAAGATCAGCCTGAAATATTATCAGTATTTCTCGCTCATCTTTACGGAATACTATCTCGACCGATATTTTGACAACGCGGACGAATTGGCCCAAAGTCTGACCGAGTTCGGCAAAGAGTTCCTTGAGGATAAAGATTTTGAAGTCACAAAGGACGAACTAAACCTTCTCGCCTACTGGATGGCAACCGGCAGCGGAAAGACCCTGATACTGCATTTCAATATTCTGCAGTTCCGCCACTATGCGAAGAAATACGGCAAGAAGTTCGCGAATATAATTTTCCTTACGCCAAGCGAGGGACTCAGCGATCAACATTTGAAAGACCTTGCCGAAAGCGGGATAGAAGGCGATTACTATGCAAATGTCCGCGATGGTAGCGGTGTAAAAGTAATTGATATTCACAAGATCAAAGAAGCCGCGTCGGGCCAAGGCGTCACCATCTCGGTCGATGAATTTGGCCGCGATAATTTACTTCTTGTTGACGAAGGCCACAAAGGCGATAAGAAAGAGGAAAGCGTTTGGCGAAACCTTAGGGAAAAGATCGCCCGCAAGGGATTTACGTTTGAATACTCTGCGACTTTCGGCCAGGTAAGCAAAGAGTTGCAGGAATATTACGCCCAGAGAATCGTTTTCGATTATTCCTATCGCTATTTTCATAAAGACGGGTATGGGAAAAGATATTTCATCGACAATATCGCCGATGAAAATGCTCTGGACGCAGAAGCAGTAAAATACAGATACCTGACGCTTAACCTAATGGCCTTTCTGCAGCAGAAACTCTTTTTCCGGCTGAATAAAGAAGCCGCCCAGGAACATCAAATAGAAAATCCGCTCCAGATATATGTCGGGCATACGGTAAACCCGAAGGCGAAGAAGAATTCGGCAGAAGACAAAGAGAATCAGGAAGTGATTTCGGACGTTAGCCTGCTCATTCATTTCTTCAAGGACTTTCTCGGTGATCGCCAGAAATACGAAGCAATAATTCAGGCGGTCGTCGATGCGACCGACGATTTCGCCAAAGATTCAGCGGTAAGATTCGCATGGCTGTTTTCTCAGACGAAAGATAATAGCGAGATCTATCGGCTAATTGTATTTGAGGTATTCAACTCAGAAACTGCGTCGGGCCTCGAACTCCATACTATCTCGAAAGCTAGAGGCGAGATCGGATTGCAGGTAAAAGGAAGTAATCCATATTTCGGGCTGATTAACATCGGTGACGTTAGCAGTTTTAAGACTGCACTAAAGGGCGAGTTTGAGTTTTTGTCGGACAAGATCACGGAACCGCTTTTCCCAAATCTTTCTGAGGTCTCGTCGGCTCCAGTTAACATTCTGATCGGCGCCCGAAAGTTTATCGAGGGCTGGAACAACTATCGCGTGTCGAGTATAGGACTTATTAACTTCGGCAAAAGCGAAGGTTCGCAAATTATTCAACTCTTTGGTCGCGGCGTGAGGCTCCGCGGAAAAGAGAACTCGCTAAAGCGCTCGACAGAAAATAATCGAAGTGTAAAGTTTCTCGAATTGGTTGAGACGCTGAATGTCTTCGGCCTGAACGCAAGATACATTAAAACCTTTAGTGATGATCTTGCTAAAGACGGGATTGCGACTGAGTTTCATACGATCAACGTTCCTGTTCATCTTCTGCGGAATGACACCGTGGATTCGATTGATGGCCTCGACCTTTTTACTCTCAAACGTCGAGAAGGAGCAATTGCGTTTAGCGAAACCGAAATCTTTAAGTTGGAATTTGATTCGGGCGTGAAGCCAAGACTTGATCTGACGACTAAGCGGATCTGGATCAACGACGGTCAAGGCCAGGCTGTTCAGCAGGCATCGTCGAAGGTGTTTTCTCTCGATTCAGTAAAAGGAAGTTTAGACTTTGATCAAATTTATCTTTCGGTGCTCGAATATAAGAGGACGAAAGGCTTCTTTAATCTTTCGATTGGCCACGAAGCCTTAACGGAGATCGCGAGAAGCCAGTTTTGCGAGATCATTACCGATAAGCCGTTTGCCGTTACGTCTTTACGTGACGCTGAAAATCTACAAAAGTTAGCGGCAAACATACTAAAGAAATACACAGAGGCTTTTTATAATTCGCGCAAACGCAAATACGAAGGCGGCAATCTTGAAACTGTGAAGTTGATCGAATCAGACCCATCGGTTGAACCTATTGATTACACCGTTAACATCGCGACGACGGATGGACAGGGAGCACCGATTCCAAACATTGCGGCTGTGATCGCCGAGGTTCAAAAGGTAATGGATAATGCGGCTAAGAAAATTGGGGAATACAAAAACAACACCGTTTTGTTAAATGCGTGGTTCGACAAGCATCTTTTTCAACCGCTGTTACTTGATGCTGGGCTTCAGGAACCGAATAAACACATTACAACAATTTCGCCGAAAGGACTCAATAAGGGAGAAAGACAATTTGTTAAGAACTTGAACTGTTTTGTTCTCAATGCACGGACGACGAACACTTACGATGATTGTGAGTTCTTTTTGCTCCGTAACCGTACAAAATCGAAGGGCGTGGGAATCTATCTTTCGACAGCCGGCGGCTTTTATCCCGATTTTCTGTTTTGGATCAAAAGAACGGTCGGCAACAAGCCGCACCAGTACTTAACGTTTGTCGATCCGCACGGCATTCGAAATGAAGATGGCGGATTTAGTAGTGACCGAATCCAGCTTTTCAAATACCTTAGAGAATTTCAAACACATAATAGACTGCCGTCGGATTTGAAACTGAGTTCATTTATTCTGTCTCCAACACCGTTCGAAAAAACCACTGTAAAGGCATGGAGCAATTCCGGTGAATGGGACATAGTCATGAAGGAATGCCACGACAATCATTTGATCGAGATGAGCCAAGATGGCAGCGCAACGCCATTCGCCTACATCAAGAACATCGTCGATATGATACTTTCATGACAGATGCGCCACTACCGGCGAGTGACAGAAGATCGAGGCTGTGCAATTGAGGCAAAACGCAAGAATTCCAATGCTGACACAAGCGGTTTGGAGCGAAATATTGATGACCTGTTCCAGCAGCCTTACGACATTACGCCTGACGAGCGAGCGATCATTGAGGCGTCTTCGTAAAGCGTAAAATGCAATCAGAAATGGAAAAGATTCGCCACGAAACCTATCCATCGCTTTTACGATCAATGGTCGAAAAGTGCGCCAACGATATTCGGTCGCGTGAAAGTAAAAAGGGCATCGACACGCTCATACTCGGCGAAGCAATGACCCTTGAAAGGCTTTCATATCAACCCCGGTATTTCGCTGCGGTTTACAATGCCGTTGCCGACCGATTCGATGAGAGTTTCGCCAACGTGGATTTTAACGCCTTGCCATTTAGTAGCGCCGAAACTATCCGCGAATCATTCTTGGCCTTGCTATGGCAAGACTATTTCAAAACCGAGATCGACGCCATAATCTCCGCCGAACCAACTTTCGCAATTCAGGTAATGGAAACCATTGTCGATCCAGGCAAGGGCTCGCAAAATGCAGATTCAATACTAGAAATCGTAGCCGAAAGATATAAGCCCGGGTCCACCAGACCCCACACAGAAACGCCTTCGTTGCCCGTAACAGGTGAAGAGCGTTTGAAATATCTGAGAGCCAAAGGACTGAGTAATAAAGGAGTCGAACTCTTGCTCGATGTGCTGGAGAAAGCACCTAAGTCAGCGAGGCCAATTTCCGGTTCAGAGTCTCTGACGAACTCTAACGACAAATAAGCGATCTAATCAATTCACCATGCGAGAAGTTTTCCAAGTAATAAACTCAATGGTCGAAGACGGCGTATTAACAACTTACGCCATTGGCGGAGCGATCGCCGCTACCTTCTATCTCGAACCGGTATTGACTGAGGATGTAGATGTATTTGTCCACATTGCGGTCGAAATGCCGCTGTTCAGGGAACTATCACCCGTTTATGAATATCTTGATAGTAAGGGCTATCAGCCCAAACGTGAGTACGTTGAGATCGAGGGTTGGGATGTCCAGTTTCTGCTTTACGATCAGGACGAGATAACCCGCGAGGCGGTTGAAAATCCAAACACCTTCGACTTTGACGGCGTAAATGTCCGTGTTATGATTCCCGAATATCTCGTAGCAATAATGTTGAAAACGGGCCGACCAAAAGATTACGCCCGTGCAAATGCTTTTCTTGAACAGAATAAGGTTGATGTTGATTCTCTCTCGGTTCTAATTGATCGATTCGGATTGGAGGAACAATGGCAAAAACTCAAGCTAATGTGAAAGAAGGTTATTCCGCAAACGCGCGTGTTTATGCAGCGAAGCAGGAACGGCGTATTGAAAAGGCAAATTACCCGTTGGCCCAAAAGATCGCGGTAACCACAAAACTTCGCAATACCGCAAGCTCCCTGCGATCCGCGAAATTGGTTCAAAAAGGAAAAATTGTAAAGGCGTAGCCGAGCCAGGTTTAATAATCAACCTGTTCGGTTGACGAACTCACTATTCAACGCCCGCCGTTTGGGTGCTCGAAGGTCTCGCACCCGTTCGCCCCGTCATCCGATAACTTTCTTTATGGCAAAAACACTGCCATAAAACGCTGGTTATCCGACGCCGGTACGAGTGGCTCTCTCGCTGCGCGGGCGCTCGTTCCTCGCAGCCCGCTCCGCTCTTTCGCAACGGCTATCTTGCGTCGCGCACTATAGAGTGTTGGCTACGTTGAGAAAGCGCCTTCGAGGCGGATCAGGTCCTCGATCTCTTCTCCGTCACGCTCTATGATTACGACGATGGCCGGAGTGACATTGTTCGAGCGGTCGTAGTACGTAGCTATGATGTTGCCCGTCGCGGCGATCTCCTCGAAGCGCTCCAGCGCGTCAGGGCGTAACTGGAGAAGTTGCGTCAGGAATCTTCTGTATTCGATTGATTCATTCATCGTGTGTGAGAGCGTATGTCAGTTCGTCCGCCGTTTAGGTATCTAACGTCGCCGTTCAGCCGCGCGCGTAACGCCAGTGGAGCGAGTCGGCTGCAACCGCGTGTTGGGCGCGCGCCTGATTTGAAAGTTATCGACGCCCAAATACAAGAACATTACTTATCATCGGGAGAATCAACTTTATCTTTCGGCGTGATGATAGTCCCTACTCTGTCTATGAGTTGCTCGCTAAATCCAGCAAAAAACGCAATTACAGGCGCGGGTATTTGTTTCAGAATATTGAGCAACCCTGCATTGACGAAGGAAACGATGACGGTTGCCACAAAACTGGCGACGATTGGATTAAGAAGCCCCTGTGCAAACAGTGACCAGAACGACTTTTTGGAGCGTTCAATTTCATCGAACCGTCTTACAATACTTGCTATCGCGCCGACACCGCCCAATAACCCCAACAAATAATGCTTCGGTGAAATGCCGAGGTCGGACACAGCCGCAAAAATGTAAAGTATCCAGATCTGTCGCAGGAAAGAAATCAGGCTACTATCTGGGTGCTGTTGATAGACATATACAACAACTGCACACAAACCGCCTACAGCCATCATCGCGCTGTAGCAAATTACACCCATTATCACGATGCGTATGTTAGGGTTGGTGTCAATTGAGCCGAAGGCTTGGGTTAACTTGAGTCGGAAAATCGCGGACCTAAACTCTTTCCTGAATTGTTTGGCGTATTCCACATTACCTTCGTTCAGGCTTGTTTTTGCGATGGCCAGTTCATTTTCTAAGACTTCTTTCGTTGCTGATGGTCGAAGCGACGCGATTCGCGCGCGCATTCTAGCCAACCGCACTTTTTCTCTTTCGAGAAGTGGGTCAATATGCACTGCGCGTTTTTCTGTGGTCCCAATAGCCATTCCAAAGGACTTGCGCTGAAGCCGTGCAAGTATTTTGATCGCGTTGGCCCTACAGCAAGCACCCAACGGTTGAAGTCACTTGTCGCGGGCTTTTACGCGATCAAGTGCAGTGAATTAGGATACTACCCCAGCTTCAGTAGCCTTGAGTCTCCATGAAGGACTGAATCATCATCCAGACTCTCCTGTGAGCTTGCGGAAATCGCGCTGAAAAGCAACAGAGCTATGCCAATAAGGTGATAACTTAGTTTCATGTGTAGTGTTCTCCTTTAAAATAATCGGTGGCAGGATTATATTCGCGTCGGCAGGAAGAATCAACTAAAGGAAAAGCGAGACGGCTGTTATGAGTGAATTGTTGGAGTACCGAAAGATTTTAATCCCGCTCCTACAGCTGCGCCCTGATGCATTGGCGCGTTTTGACGAGATCGTCGCTAGCGGAAATATCGTAACGCCTTATTATGACCTGTCGAACGACGTAACTCCCGCTATCTTTATTGTTATCGAACGTGACGGGGAAGAGACGCAAGAAGTGATTCGGCTAGAAGGCCTCGGGTGGAGGCGGCCTTCGTAATCAGGCGCGATTATTGATGATGTGGATGGGTTGTTCTGGCTCTAAGATAAATGGCTCACAATGTAAGAAAATTATGCAGCGGATAACCAACGATGAGTAAAATAAGGCCAAACGATCCTTGCCAATGCGGCAGCGGGAAAAAAGCGAAGAAATGTTGCGGAACGGCTGCTCGACAACCTATGGCCACAACGGATACTCCGAAAATTGAAGGAACGTTAGGACTGTCCGGCCTTCCTCTTTTGATGAACGTGGTTCCGTTCAATAGCAAGAAGCGAGATAAGCCGAATCCGAGTGGCGTACAAGGAAAATACAGAGCATCGTTTTTGCTTGGTAAGCCAAATCAGCCTCCGATAGAGGAAAACCATTTAACATTTGAATTCGACCAGAACCAAGGGAATTCTCACCTCTTCATTGGCGATCCGAATGAAGTCTACGTAAACATCAATGCAAATCTTCCCGACGGAAATTCTGGTTTCAAGAATTATGATTTCATAGGATATGCCAACGCCGAAGGCTACCTCTCCAAGATAGAAATTGAGGAGTTCGACGCTTCTAATTTTCAGGATGCGATGGATCAAGCATTTAATGCGTTCTATCCCATTTTGAGTCGCATGTCGATCCTGAACAACGTTCCTGTGTTTGTCCATCGTTGGGCAGTCGTCGAGTTGGCTACACACAGTCACATGGGTAGCTTTACGCTGCCTTTTCTAAATCAACATGCGCCAATTCTCGACAACGTACCGAAGGATGCAGACTTTGAAACCTTTGCAAGTCTTTATCGAGAGGGTCTCAACAGTAATAGTCCAAACTATCAATTCCTTTGCTTCTATAAAATCATTGAAAGGATACGAAAGATAAAAGAGGAGCGAACGAGAAAGGAGAACCAGCAGGTTCTTCTAACCGGAAAAAAACCAGTCCGACCAAGAGAAATTCTTCCTTCTGACGCCGCCGACCAACAAGCGTGGCTCAGTGCTCTGTACGGCAAACAGAAATGGAGTGATCTAGCAATTGCTCAGGTTTTTGAGGGTGTGGCAGGCCGAAAGATCAACGACCTCATAGCGTCGAGTAAAGAACTTGATACGGTGAGGACTAAGATTGCGCACACTGTCTTAAGAGATGAATCGAAGGAACCGCTCACGATTGACGCCGGGGGACATATTCGAGAGGTTAGTCATTGGTTGCCGCTTTGCAAAAGCCTCGCTCTTTATCTTTTGAAGCAAGAATATCCAGCAGCTTTTGGGATTGGTGTAGAGAGCTAGAGGCGTTGCTTTTACACAAGTCAAAATTCGCGACAAGTCGGTAGTGTCTTAGACACTACCGAGCGTAAAATACAGGCGATTTTATACTCGATGCAAGGTCTGCGCGGGTGTATAATCGCGCACGATGGCTTTTACTTTTAGGATTCCCGAACTCAGCGTTCCAGACATTGGGGACTACTTTTGGGCGGTCGTCCGCAGCTGGTGCGGGATCATGACCGGCGGCGTTGTCGGCGTTGCGCTTTTCTTTTGGAGTCTTACTGGTACTCCGATTTATCCCATCATCGGATTGTTTATATGCATAGGTGCGATTTTCGTTGCATGTTATAGGCTGTGGCGAGAAGAGCGCCAAAACAAAATTAACCAGATTGATAAATTGGCAAGTGAATTAGGGGTCGAACGGCAAAAAGCGACAAGTTTGGAGACTGGTCGCCGCCCCAAGATTCTTGGCTTTTTTCAAGGATCACGTGCGACGGAATATTACGCGACGAATGACGGCGGTTTCACTTATGACGGTGAGTTAATTGGAATGTTTTTTAATGTAAAAATTGCATTCGTTAACGAGGGCGAAGTGCCGACATCAATTCATAACTTTAGCTTGACGGTAAAAGGAAACGGCAAGGAAGTTGTATGCGAAAAACCTGAAAAGCCATTATCGTCTTATGACGATAGCGAAATTTTTGGCGTGCCAACGGAACTTGATAAATTTGTCTTAGATTCGGAAAAGATGACAACTAAGGGCAAGCGCGTAGAAGGTGAACTTGAATTTAAGGTAGAGGGAATAACACCCAACGACCTCGGTGAGTCGTGGGATTTAACTGTAAACATCGAAGATGCTTGGGGGGAACAGCACAGTATTGTTACGTGGGGTAAAATCCCCAAATCATAGACCTATTGAACCAGCTCTTTATGCTCCAAATTTTCTGCATTCAGTAACCGCAGGATGCAGTCAACGAAACCCGAACTCATCAAGATAGCAGTCGATGTGTTTTTCGCTGATATGATGAAACGAACCGACGTTTGACCTTTTGACACGTGAAGAGATCAAAGCTACGACCAACCGAAGGTGAATTTGATACGGAAGAAAGCCGCAAGGAGTTTGCGAGAAATTACTTCTGGCAGTGCTTGATTCGAGATAAAGTTCTCGATGCTTCGACACACAAACGCGACAATGCTCCTTAGTTCTGGAGTCAGTCCGAAAGTTGTTTCCGAGAGATTAGGACATTCATCTGTCGTCTTGACCTTAGACACTTACAGCCACGTCATACCAGCAATGCAAACGGACGCGACCAATCGACTTGAGAAAATGATGTTTGGAACCTAACTTGTCGAGGTTGGCACACCATAGGCACACCAAAAGACAAAGGCGAGCAAACAAGCTCGCCTTTCCTATTTGTAAACTACTGTATTTATGAAGTTTATATGGAGCCGGTGATAGGACTTGAACCTACGACCTGATGATTACAAATCAACTGCTCTACCAACTGAGCTACACCGGCTTGGTGTGTGCGTGGAAAGCGGCAAACGATGATACTAACAAATCGAAAGTTTTGTGTGCAAACGTCGGTTCCAGCGACGAATACACGAACAACAAAAAGCAATTACGCAATTTAGGAGTTTTGACTGACTCGTTTCGCACTTTAGATGGCACTCACTGTTTTTGGCACCTGATGTATTAGATGATTGATCGTTGTAAAAACTTGTTGACCGGGCTGTTGCAAAAAGCCTAAAATAATAGAGGCCTGCGGGCTATAAGGCACTTTTCATAATGCGGCGAACCCACACATCAATTGCCGTAAATCAAAGAAAACAAAGGAGACTATCGTGAATTCCATCAAGTCATTTATCGCGCGGACCTTGCTCTTGGCACTGACCGCAATTTCATTCTCAGTCGCAGTTTCTGCCCAGGACAGCATGCCGGGCGTCAGTGCTGACGCCAAACGCGTTATGTCGGTTGCCGAGGGTAACAATCTGTATTGCGCGGGTTTTATACAAACAAGCGCCATCAGCACGGCGAACAAGATCATCGGTGGCCAGGACGAAGCCGATAAATACAACTACGCGCAAAACGATTTTCTCTACATAAACATGGGCCGTGACAAGGGCGTAAAGGTCGGTGACACGTTCGCCGTCGTCAGGCCGCGTGGTGCCGTAAAGAGCAAATGGTCGAAGAAGAACGACATCGGTTTTTACGTGCAGGAGGTCGGTGCACTCGAGGTCGTCGATGTAAAACAGACGGTCGCGGTTACCCGCGTAAAAGCCTCGTGCGACTCGTTCCTGCTCGGCGATCTTGTCCAATTGGTCGAGAAGCGCAACAGCCCGGCTCACGAAGAGCGGCCACCGCTCAATCGTTTTGCCGATCCGTCGGGCAAGGCAATGGGGCGCATCGTTTTGGCGCGTGACAACGTCGAGATGATCGCACGCGACTTTATCGTTTACGTCGATCTTGGGGCCGACGACAGCGTACGCGTGGGCGATCGTCTGACGATCTTCAGACCGCTGGAGAAAGGCAATCCGCTCGAGAGCCATCCCGGCAACGAGGAAGTAACGTCACGCGATTACGGTTTTCAGAGCCTCGTTTACAAGGGCGGCAAATTCTCAAACCAATCAGGTCGTAAGACCGGCGACAAAGCGGATGGCAAAGAAGAAACTACTTCGAGTGCAAAGAGCGGCCGTCCTGCACTTCGCAAAGTTGTCGGCGAAGCGATCGTTCTCAATGTAAAAGAGAAAACGGCGACCGTCGTGATCGTCCGCACCGGTCAGGAGATCCACACCGGCGACTGGGTCGAGATACAGTAAGCTAACTAATAGAACTTAAGATCTGCTGGCTGTCTGAAATTCAGGCAGCCATTTTTATTGCCAGTTCAACTCGAGCAATTCGGATTTTGGCTTAACGCTGACCGGTGAAAAAATCTCTGCGGGCAAGATGTCGAAATCCATCGGGTGCATGCTCGTCCGCAGAAACTCGCTCATCGCGTCTTCGCTGAGAACCAAAATCAGGACCGCCTGCCGCGAAACGGCGGTGCAGCGTGTTAAATTGCGAAGTGCGTACCTTTGATAATTCCCTTTACAAAACTTAAATTTGGGACGCGAATTTGCCTGACGTAAGCCAACGACCCAAACATTCAGGTGGACTTGCACAAACCCGAATGCCCCCATATCTGCCCGCGGATTCTCAAATGTGACGATGGTTCAGAACTCAATCCTAGCACCGAACTGGATGGCCCTTGGTTTGTAGAAACTGTTTGCGATGCCAGGCGTTACCTGACTGGTGACTACGCCAAAGTTGACCTTGTTATTCAGATCAAGTACCGGGTCCGCGAAGTTGACGTGGTTAAAAATATTGAAGAAATCGAACGCCAAATCCAACCCGAACCGCTCGCCTATCTTTGTGGTCTTGCCTAGCGAAAGGTCAAGCTGCCATCTTGGAAAACCTCTTAACACCCCTCGCCCGCTACGGTCTGTGGAAATCTCGACTCGCCGAAAGCTATTGAAAACCTGCTCGGGATTTGCAAACATGTTCAACCCTGAGCCTCCGTTAGCGGGGTTGCTTCCTGTGCCGATGCCACCAGATCCTGTGACTCCGCTATTAACCGAATTGCCAACGTTGAGTCGATTTATGGGAATTGCGCCCGTGCCCGTGCCAAATAAGCTGCCGGCGCCGAACACCTGGAAACCCTGCGTTACGGTCAAGGGGAAACCACTCTGCGCCTGAAAGATTCCTGCAACACGCCAGCCTGCGATCAGCTTGTCTTTCCATCTGTCCGCGCCAGATTGGCTACGGCCGAATGGTAGATAGTAAACGAAATTCGTATTTACCAAATGGCGGGCATCGAAGTCCGACGGGCCGTAATCGAGGTTCGGGTCAAAGCTGCTTGAATACTGAGTAAAACTTCCTAAGAACCCTTGCGTCTGACCCACCTGATCTCGTGAGCGCGACAGCGTGTAATTGAAATCGAAGGTGAGGCCATGAAAGTTTTGCTGATGTAGCGATACCAGCATCGCATTGTAATTCGACTTTCCCTCGCTGGTCCGAACAAAAAGATCAAGTGACTGCTGATTGTTGTACGGTGTCGGTGTAAAAAAGTCGATCCCAAGATTCCACAGGTTGTTCAGATTCCCGGCAATAAAATCACTCGTGAATGCCTGCGCGAGAAATCTGGTCGCACCCGGTAGCAGAATAAGTTGGTTCTCAAACCAAGGTTGAGGTGTAACCGCAGACGGCGCTACGCCGCCTCGCAGTTGACGTGCAACAGCGTCGAACGCCTCGGAAAATCTCTGGCCGGAGTTCCTGTCCTTAAAGAAATAGGGCGCTGAATTCAGGTTTACGTTCTGGAGCAGATTGCGCGCGAACCGGCCGACATACGCAACCTCGATCCGCATCTTGCCGGCCAACTTGCGCTGGACGGTAAAGTTGATTACGTGATTGCGCGGGTCAGCGAGTTTCGGGTCGAGGGTAAAAGAAAGCGTTTCGCCGAACGGTCTGGCGGGTACTATCGGCGACGTGGCAGCGAAGTTTAGCGGGAGAGGTATAGGGCCATCTACGCCTGCACGAAACGGCTGGCCACCAGCATTGAGCGGACCACGAAGCGTCAGCGTCTGCCCAAATCCCACACCGAACATCGGAAGCAGAACACTCGTGAAAGTGTTTATCCGATCATACACAATTGCGTAGCCACCGCGAATCACCGAGCGTTGATCACCAAAAACCTGTCCTAGCCAGCCGCGTTTGAACGATGGCTGCCAGGCGAGTGAAACGCGAGGTGAGAAGTCCTTGCGGTAGATTTGAAAGACGCCGTCCTGGCGGGCTTCCTTGATCGGAACATAGGCAATGTCGGGATTGAAAATGTTGCCAGCTTCAGCTGCTGCGGCTTTTTGCCGCAGATAGTCGCGCGGATCGATCGGCGTGCCCGTCGTCCTGTAAGTCAGCAGCGTCTGCCTGCCCTGCTTATCCTTCGGCGGGGTGTGCCACTGGTACATCAATCCGTACGAGAAGGTGATCGATGGTTTGATCCGCCATACATCAGAGAAGTAAAACTCCCAGTGACGCAACACCGAGTCGCTGGCGAGACCGGTACCTATTGGGAGCGGTTGCAGGCTTGCATCGCGCACGGCCAGGTAACTGACGCTGTCAACAATGCCCAGCAACGACGCGTAGAACTGATCATAGCGGGAAACATCGCCAGGCTGCAGACAGTTTACCAATACGCCCGGCCCGCACGCCGGCGGGCGCTGAGCCGGGTTGATCATAACATTGCCGGCCGCCCCAATCGCCGCAACCGGAGTAGTAAGCGAGCCTATGAGTTTGTCGTCACGGACATGGACCGTGGAGATGCGCCGCAGATTACCGCCGAATTGAAACGTGTGCTTTCCTTTGGTCCAGGTTGCGTTATAGATCAACTGCGTACTGCCGCTAAATAGAACGGATTGGGCCGCACGTGCGGTATCAACATCAATCGGTTCGTCCAGCAACGCAAAATTTGGATTCGAGTCTAACGGGCCGGGTGCAAGATTAACCGGGAGGTTGAATCCGCCAACCGTGGTCGGAGGGATGGATTGGATCGCCAGACTCTCGTAAACGTAGCCATAGCGTATTTCATTGACAAGGTTCGGACGGACCGAGCCAATTAACGCAAACGTCAGGTTACGAGGGCGGAACGGAACCTTGTTAAAGCTCTTCTGCTCAATCAAGTTGACTTGGCCGACTCCTAGAGAAATCGCACGATTCACAGCACCTTTGGCTTCAAGCGACCAGTTATTGTTTATTTGGTAATCTAGCCTCGTGACACCAAAATCATAATCTTGATTCAAAGGAAGGTTTGCGGAGAAGCCACCGGTATTGAGGCCATCGCCAAACGCGAAATTGTTGGGAAGCGGCATCAACCTCAGCGAAGCGAGTATTTGCGGATTCGATCCGAGGTTCCGCGGATCGAAAGTAAGCGGGTTGACGGTGAAGACGCCGCCCGACGCGTCGCGAAACCTCAACTGACCGTTGCGAAAGCTCTGAGTCGGCACGATGCGAGTGACTTCAGTCGTGGAGCGTTGACGGCCTCGCTCGTAGTTAAAAAAGAAGAACAGCTTCTCTTTCAACAGGGGGCCGCCGAACGATACTCCGAACGTGTTGTTTATGAGCGTTGGTCGCGCGAGACCCAACCGGTTGTTCGTCCACGAATTTGCATTCAGATTGTCGTTTTGAAGGTATTCATAAACGGATCCGTGAAACTCGTTGGTGCCGTGTTTGGTTACCAAAGACACCTGGGCACCAGCCGAGCGCCCAAACGTCGCATTAGGATTGGCGACGGTTACGCGGAACTCCGCGACTGATTCGTTCGGGGCGGGTATCACTGTGAAGTACGGGGCCGCAATCACGTTATCGGTAACGTCGATGCCGTCGACATAATAAGTGTTTTGGTCGGAACGCGCCCCGGTTACCTCACCCACCGGAGCGATTCCCGGTTGAAGCTGTAAAAGAAACACGGCTTGGCGAGTGGTACTCGGGAGTCGGTTGATGCGGTCTTGTTCTATTACATTGCCAATTGAGGAATCATCATTCTGCAATTGTATAGGCGAACTTGCTTCGACAGTGACCTGCTCGGCAATACCACCCACGTTCAGCGACACGTCCAAAGTTTTAGCAGTGGAAACGTCAGCCTTAATGTCAGAGAAAACGACCGCGCGAAAGCCGGGCGCGGAAACGGAAAGATCGTAAACACCCGGCTCAATGCCCGGAAACGCAAAAAGGCCCTCAGAGTTTGTTAAAACGGTCTTCTCGACGTTTTTCCCCTTGTCGATTAGCTTGATAGTAGCCCCGGAAATCGCAGCTCCGGTAGGGTCTGTCACGGCCCCTGATATTCTCGCCGTCGTCGCGGTCTGCCCAAAAACAGCAGCAGCCAATAAAAAGATTATCAGGACATGGACTGGCAAAAGTGTCGTTTTCATATTTCCTCCTGACCATTGATCTCAAGGGCGGGCCGTCTGCCAGCGCCACGTTAAATGATCGACTACAATCTCATGTACCCTTGCGTAATGCGTTCTCTTATCGATCGTGAATTGCCTGGTCTGTGAACGAAAAACCCTGGGTGCCTGTGGTGCAAGTTGAAAAGTTACCCGGCAATCGACTAATCAAACGACCGCACCAGTAAACTAACGATTGTTATGTCAGAACTCTTTAGAAGTGTCCGACATTATGACTCACAATTGTTAATGATAACCAGCCTATGTTATGCTTTCACAAGAATGAAAGTCAATTAGTATTCGACGGCGGAGGATTTCAGGGGATTGACGTCAGATGGCAAGCGACAACAGTATTAGGAATACTGGTTTTTTGTCAAAACGACTAACAGAAGTCTCGCCAGCAGCCTGTAAATCAATATACAGGCGTTAATATCGTTTTAGGAGGCGATCTCATGAGTGATACAAACACGGATGTGAAAGGGACGGGCACGAAAAGTCCCAAGGTTGCGAACGCAGTACCCGCTATCGTGTTGGATTTTGGAACTAAGAGCAGGAAAAAGGTTAAGCGACTGCGCAAAGGCAGAGGCAGTCTTATGGCCAGATTAAATGAGAGTATCGAAGATTTGAAGAGTGATGAAACGATTTCTCCTTCAAGCCAGGTCGTGGTGGTGCTTGTGAAGCAGCGCAACAAGAGAAGGGGTCTTTTCGGCTAGCTCAAGGAAATTGGAGGACTTATGCAGCGCATGACTTTGATGGCGGATCGCCCCAGACGCGGGGTTCCGTTCAAATCGGTTATTTTGCTCACGCCTCTTGAAGATGGGACGGCGGAGGCAGGTATTTATTATGAGAAGAAGCGCAAACGGCGTGTCTCGAAGAGGTGGCGCTCGATCGATAAAGTGATTCGGCGGCTGGGTAGTGCTCAGCGGACGGCGGCAAGCGATTTCCTTGACCGGCACGATCGGTCGAACAAGAAGAAGAAGAACGGCGGCCTCCGAAATTTGATCAAGAACTTTTCACGGTCCCAGCGCAAGGGACGTAAGAAGCTCAAGCTTCGCTTCTTGTGAGGTTGCCTGCAGTTACGATTCGAATGTCCGCTTCGGTGGAGATATAAAGGTGTGAGTGGCAAAGCATCGTAATTGGCAAATCGGTTTGCCGATTGATCATATTCTGCATGATCGCTTCCCGTTTTCGCGTTGAGTTTGGACTGACCCAATCTTGTTACTGTGTAGAGCGGTGGTAGTTGGATTGAGACGGGATTAGGGCTTCAACTGCGACTTAATTTTCTTCATCTTTTGTAGGCCTCAAAACAGCTCGATCAACATCGCATCTTAGAGCCATGCTAAAGAAAAGACTGATCCCTACGGAGCTGATCGGCCCTGCTGAGCGACCTCCAATCAAAATAGTTTCCATCAAACCAAACTACCGTTTCCGTAACGGCGTACTACTATTTCGTCTCGTTCGATTTGCACTCAGTATCCAATGGGCCAGGCTCGTTCGGAAAGTTCCGCCCGCTGTTGTAGCGAGCCGCGTACGAGCTTTTATCGAGGATCTGGGCGGGTTGTGGATCAAAGCCGGACAGGTCATTTCGCTCCGCACAGATTTGCTGTCGCCGGAAATGGTGGACGAACTTCAGCAACTTCAGCATCGAGCTTTCGGCTTTTCTCCCGAAGTATCAAAGCAGGTCATCGAAGAATCGCTAGGAAAACCAATCGCCGCGGTTTTCGATGTTTTTGAGGAACACCCATTCGCCGCGGCATCCATTTCACAGGTGCATCGCGCCCGCCTTCGGTTTGAGGGAACGTGGGTGGCGGTAAAAGTTCAGCGCCCGGATATCGCCAACATATTCGCGCGAGATTTGAAGTTGCTCGCGTTCATTACGGGGTTGTTTGCACGCGTCGAGGCACTGTCCTTTATTAAATGGGAGGGGTTGATCAAAGAGCTTAAGAGGATTACCGACGAGGAAACCGACTATCGTTACGAAGAGGCGAATCTTCGACGGATCCGCAAAATTGTGCTCCCGCATAAAGTATACGTACCAAAGCCCTTTATCAAGTATTGTAGCCGGAAAGTTCTCGTGATGGAGTTTGTTCACGGCGTACTGATGTCGGATTACCTTCAGACGAATAGATCAGACCCGGACCGGCTCAAAGCATGGCGGAAAGAAAACAACGTCAAGCCGCGCAAAGTTGGGTCGCGTTTGATGCGAACCATTTATCGGCAGATGTTTGAAGACAATCTTTTTCACGGCGATCTTCACCCCGGAAACATTGTACTGCTGCGAAACAGCCGATTCGCCCTGATTGACCTGGGAACAATTGGCAATCTCGAAGCAAAGTTCTTAAATAATTACTGGCGGCAGTCAAAAGCCTTTTCGGACGGTGATTTCAGCAAAGCCGTTGATCTCTTTTTGTTGATGGCCGACTCGATCCCGGTTTTTCATATTCCCGACCTAAAGTCTGAAATGGTAGAACTATACCGAGCGTGGGAGGCCCGTACTCACCTTCGTGGATTGACTTACTACGAAAAATCTATTACGGGTGGCCTTGCTGAGGAATTGCCGGCGATTACACGTAAGTACAAGGTCAATGCCACGTGGCAATTTCTGAGGGTCAGCCGGGCGCTAAGCACGCTTGACGCGAGCCTGACGGTGTTGCTCGAATACCGCAATCCGCGCAAGATCCTGAAGCAATATTTCCGTGAGGCTCAAACGCGGAATTTGAGAAGCCTGCTCACTGGTGGAATCCTCAGGAGCGCGCGTAATGCGATCTCAGATTTCTCTGAGTTGGCAAGTTCCGCGGTCGAGTCAGCACGGATGGCAGAGATAAAGCTTTACAGTATTCAGACCAAGGCCGCCTACTTCTTTC
The DNA here is from genome assembly GCA_046154245.1 of Pyrinomonadaceae bacterium. Lineage (GTDB taxonomy): Bacteria > Acidobacteriota > Blastocatellia > Pyrinomonadales > Pyrinomonadaceae > OLB17. Next base: position 6,595 of record JBJXFZ010000134.1, on the reverse strand, counting down.
ATGTCCTTTTCCGCTCGATTCGCGTAGGGGTTTTTGCGGTTGGTGGCTTGCTGCTGTATCACCTCGTGCACCATACCTTTCCGACGCTCATTTCCGGTCCGGGAAGCATCGAGGCGTTTCGGGGTGTTGCGGAGAAGGTTCCCAGCCACCCGCTAGCAATTGATCTTGTGGGACTGATTGTCATCGTTTGGCTATATTGGGCGAGCGGGAAGATCAAGAATCGTCTCGCGGCAGAAACCATCCGGCGGCCTGACGGTACACTGGACGGTTGAGGCACGCGGGTTTTGATGATTGCATCTTGGGCAATGGCCTGTCTCCGAGATCAGTGTATTCGGTGGATCTTCCGTAGTATTTCTTCGGCACATTCTTGCTACGCATCCGTTGGCGGGACGACACTCGCGGAATATATTGAGGCAAACATATCTAACCTGCCACAGGGACAAAAAGCCACGCGTATCTTGGTGATTCTCAGCTTTCGACGATCACGCCAAACGGGGTGAACGCCGAAACAGTTGAGCAGATCATCCAGACCGGTTTTATTGCCAGTTCAACTCGAGCAATTCGGATTTTGGCTTAACGCTGACCGGTGAAAAAATCTCTGCGGGCAAGATGTCGAAATCCATCGGGTGCATGCTCGTCCGCAGAAACTCGCTCATCGCCGTTTCGCCGAGCGGTTTTGAGAAGTGAAAGCCCTGGCCAAAGTTGCAGCCGAGCTCGCGCAAGGCCGTGATCTGCTCGGAACTTTCGATGCCCTCGGCGACGCTTTCGAGTTTTAACGAATCGCTCATTGAGATTATGGCTTTTGTGAGCGCCGAGCCATCGGGCGTTCCCGTTAATCTCGATATAAAAGATTTATCGATCTTCAGAATATCAACCGGAAAGCGCTCGATGTAACTGAGCGACGAATAGCCGGTGCCAAAATCGTCTATCGCGAGTCGCACGCCGAGTTGCTTCAGGCCGCGAAGCTTGTCGATCATCGCTTCGGTGTTGGTCATCATCACGCTCTCGGTGATCTCAAGCACCAGGCAGTGCGGCGGAAGGCCGGATTCGACAAGGGCGTTCGCGACCGTTTCGGTCAGCTTTTCGTCCTGAAATTCACGCGGCGAAAGATTGACCATCATGCTGAACGGTTTGTCCTTGAAAAATTCTTCGTACCAGACGCGGCCCTGGCAACATGCTTGGCGCAAGATCCAACGGCCGATCTCGATGATGATCCCGGTTGATTCGGCCACCGCGATAAATTCCATCGGTGCTACGATACCTCGTTTTGGGTGCCGCCAGCGAACGAGCGTTTCCATCCCGCGAACCAATCCTGTTCTAAGATCGACGATCGGATGATAGTTTAGGAAAAATTCTTCGTGCTTGGCCGCGGCACGCAGGTCGGCCTCGATCTCAATGCGTTTCAAGAGTTCGGTGTGCATCTTTTGCTCGAACACGACGTGACCGCCCTTTGACTGTTTTTTCGCGATATACATAGCCACGTCGGCGTTTCGCAGCAGGTCTTCCGGCGTCTCTTGCCGCGTGACCGGAAGGGCAATGCCAATGCTGACCGATATAAACACCTCTCTGCCGTCGATCGAGAATGGTTTTTTTAGCGCTCGCTCGATGCGCGTCGCCACGATCGGCCCGCTGTATTCCTCGGACGGACGTTCGATCAGGATCGCAAATTCGTCGCCGCCGATACGCGCGACCGTGTCGGATGAGCGGACGGTTTCGTTTATCCGCTCGGCGATGCACAGCAGCAGCTTGTCGCCGACCGAATGTCCGAGCGAGTCGTTGATGGTTTTGAAATCATCGACGTCGAGATACAGAACGGCAAGCTGGTCGTTTGTCCTCACCGCAAGATGGAGCGCGTGCTCAAGGCGGTCGCGCAGAAGTGATCGGTTTGCGAGACCCGTCAGCGGATCGTGATGCGCGAGATGCGTCAGTTGCTCTTGCATCTTTTTGCGCCGCGTTATGTTTTGCACGACGAACACAAACCCGTCGGGCACGCCGTCTTTGCCGATGATGGCGGAACCGGACGTCGAGACGGGCACCTTCGAGCCGTCACTTGACACGCACACGCCATCGACGCCGCTAAGCGTACCTTTCTCAGATAGTTCGGCAAATTCGCCGAGATCTAACAGCCCGTCCTCTCCGTTGAGTTCGTGGAACTGAGTAAAGAGAAGCTCGTCCTTCGTGCGACCGGTTAGCTCGCACGCGGCCTGGTTGACGCGGGTGATCTGCAAGTGCTTGTTTACGACGAAGAGAGCGTCGGCCATGGATGAGAGGATGTTGTCGACAAAGCTGCCATTCGACTGCAGTTCATCGCGAGAGTTTTTCATCTTTCGCGCCATAACAGCAAACGAGTGCGCCAGCGTGCCGAGTTCGTCCGTTGTGTCCTTTGTTATCGGCGTGTCCAATTCGCCGGCTCTGATCTTTTCGACGACGTCTTTGAGTTTTGCAATGCCGCCGCTGATCTCTCGTGACGCGATGAAGCCGAGCAGGATGGATTGCAAAATCACAAAACCGCCGATGACCGACAACTTCACGAGCAAGAACGAGTCGTTCAATGCGTAGATCAAATAGTAGAGCGGAGCCAGCAGGAGAAAGCTGGCGAGGAGAAACTTAAGGAAAAATTTGTCTTTTGTCTTCATTGGGGACATTCCCGAGTAATCGAATAATTTTGTCTATTTGTCCTGAACTTTGGCGCGCAAGACGGATACCGCCTGCTCCAGACGTTGAACTGCAACCGACGTGCCTCTGTTGTTAAAGTCGCCAGCGGCCGCAAGTCGTTCTATTTGTACATTTAGAGGGCGGTGACAAACGCGTTGGGATAGGGCCATCTATCAAAACGATTTGCGCGAGACCGGAAACAGGTCATTCTGACTGCATCGGTGCTTTTCGCATTTTTACGAAATAGGAAAAGTAGCCGTACATCGACCAGATGGCGGTGATGACCGAGAACCAGAGCGCACCGCGCCCGACGAGATAGCCAAAGACCTTCCAGTCGTTGGAGGTCAGAGAAAAGCTCGTTAGGTTTGCAAACGCGGTTTGCACCTCGGGAACCTGCCAAAAAGCCGCTGGATAGTCGAGGCCAAAGTTCGACACAGGCGGATTGCCGTTTGCCGCGGCGACGAGCAGGGCAACGACGGCGACACATTGCGCCCACATTTTTATCTTGCCGAGGGTTTGAGCCTGAATGACGATGCCTTCGTTCGCAGCTATCGAACGAAGTCCGGTGATGATGAATTCGCGGCCGATGATAATGACGACTGCCCACGACGGCGCGAGTTGCTTTTCGACGAGGACGATCAGAGCGGCTGAGATCAAAAGCTTGTCGGCGACGGGGTCTAGAAACTTGCCCAGGTTAGAAACTTGCTTTCGGCTGCGTGCGAGACGTCCGTCAAAGATGTCGCTGATTGCGGCGATAAGAAAGATGACGATCGCCAGCGCGTAAGCGTTGAGCCCAAACCAATGCTCGGCGACCGGTGTCAGCAGTACGACCACCAGCAACGGAACGACGACGATGCGCCCCATGGTTATGTAATTCGGCAGATTCACTTGAACTCTAGAACAAGTGTAAACAAAAAAAGGCGGGCCGCGAAGCCCGCCGTTGACTCGATTCAAAGCGTCGTAAACATAATCCGTCCCGACGCTGCGGGCGTCGGCTTTCCGCGTCAGATTGCCATTCGGATCGTAAACGTAATTTATCGCTCCCGATTTGCGATTAGTCGCACTCGTGAGGGGCGAAAGACTGTTGTAAGTGAACAATCTATTCTACAACTTAGGTCAAGACTGAGAGCGAGTGAACCTCTTAAGGTTGCAACTCCACACTCCGGTACGCTTCTTAAAGCTCCTGTGGCAGCATCAAGCGTAATGTCAGGAATTTCAGATTCAGGTGCATCCGGGTCATTTCGTTTCCACCATTCCTTGTAACTAACAAAGTCGATTTTTCCATGACTATTCTCCACGTGTTTTCACAATCGCCGAACTCAAATCAAGAGCTATAGGCTCCGACTTTATATCGTTAAGCCAAAGTAAGCCAATATCGTTCCATCGTTTTTGAAGTCTATTGCCGAATACCAATTTGGTTCGGTCGGTACCTTTTGGCTCAAGGTTCAAGGACCAAACCTGACAGATGGCTCCGAACCAAACGAAAGGAAGTTGTTTGATAGTTTCCCAACTTTCGCTCTTATCGAAGCTGCTTTTGCCCGATGCTGTTGGCAGAGGAATGTCAACGGCATCATCAAACTTCCATGATTCTCTTGGCATTAGAACGCGCACGTTACCAAGCGGAGGTGAAGGTTGATTCAAAGCTGTACGGAGATCAGTCCATTCTCGAGACGTATCCACTGCTTCGCCGTAATATCTCAGAGCCAAGCTTTTGGACGTTGAAAGATCCTCGGGCCATTTAGCTAACGCTGCTCCGCGAAGTTCCGGTGGCTTAACTTCCAAAAAAATAACAGGCTTTGGCCCGTCATTAACGAGTTCCATTTTTAGATTTACCGTCAGCATAACGCTTGAAGACGAGCTTTTTTTGACTTCGACTGATTTGACCTCGCCACGTAGAACAACAGAATAACCCCTCACAGTGGGAGCACCCCGAGGCTGCTTAGGAAGGGGCGGGGTTAGTCCGTAGGCCTCCCCTTTCGATATGGGTTCTATGGGCAACTCTGGTTGGCGATCAACCCTCACTACGATTTTGGAACCCCGTCCACCAAAACTGAGTTCAGCGAAATAAATTATTTCAACGTTCTTCGGATTTTCCGTTTCCAGCAGTTCAGGGTCAAATGGCTCTAAATCAACCCCAATCTTCCATTTTCCGTCGAAATCACGTGGTTTAAGGTCCTTAAATTCAAGCCTATATTTTTTGAAAGCAAAAACAACCGTTTGATTTTGGGTTAGATCGATTACATCGGGAATAATAAATCCGTTCTTGGTGCGTTTTGTTTCGATCAGTTCGGTCTCGCCCGTAGAAAAATATACGTTGTAGTTTGTAGAAATGGGCTTAGAGTCAACTTCTATGCTCGTCACACGAATTTCGCGATTCTGAGCAAATAATACGTTCTCATTACTTTTGTATCTTATTTTACTCCTCACGATTCCAATGCTGTTCCCGGAATAGAATTCAATCGAGTAAATGTAATCTACTATGTCTGGATTTGGTATATCTTCCGATGGGGAATCAGGTTTGCTCACAATCACTTTCCAAGCCCCTTGAAAATGATCTTTCGTGAGATCCATGAAGTCTAAAACATACTTTTTGTAAGTAATCCTTATGCATATCTTTCCATTAGCATTATCCGGCCAATCAGCAACATTCGGGGAATATTGTCCTCGAACGATCGGAGGAGATAACTTCTTATCCCCTAATTCAATCTCTAGTTTTAACTTATCGCTCTCAACAGTTTTTCCGTTAATCACCAAAGCGATGTTTACCGGATTATTTGAGGACTGAGCAATCACGTTCAAAAACGAGCCTAAAGTGAAAATAGAAACAATAAAAAATCGAATAAGCATAAGCATACTCCTGTATCCAGCAAACAGAATTCCTTTCAAAATCTTCTCCTTGCTGGAAGATTTACAAAACGATTTGTGGGCATGGAGCCGAGCACACCCGTTCCGTTATAAAAATAAACCCTCTGTCCACCTGTGTTTTGACCATTAACATTAGCCCTGCCTGCGGCGACCACAATTCTGTATCCAAGTGTAACAGGTGCCGAACTAGGATTAGCCGCATTCGGAATGTCTCCCCTAGCCACCTGCTGACCATTAACCGTTTCAGTGTAATTCGAAGGGGGTTGATTAAAAGTTGATACGGAATTATCCCGATTTGTGATTTCCGCGGATGGATGTATATGGTAAGTTGTTACCCACGAAGAAGGATCTGTGGTCTGCGAAATTAAGCTGGGATTGGCTGGGTTTTCAACATTAATTTCCGCAGCCGCGCCCTGTCTTCGAGGATCGCCCATCGCTCCTTGCACAGCAGGAACCGCGAGCTGACCGTTCTCGGTTTGTATTACAACCCCACCTGTTTCTGCAAATCCTCCGCGTGCCCCTCGTTCGGTTGAAGTAGCGGCATTGCTTCGAGCCACCGCGTCGACCCCGATTTCTTGCCGAACGGCTTGCTCGGGTAATTCCAATAATGATGTAAAATCGTCTGGGGTCGATACGCCCATCCCGTTATTCGTATCCCGTTGGATCTGTCGGGCTTCGTCTCGGTTAGCTATCAGATAATTTTTATTATCAAGCCTACCGTCGGTTCCAATCCAGTCTCCGTCTTGATCATAGTAATCTCCCGTCACCAAACCGCTCGGATCAGTAAATCTGTACGGACTGTTGTGACAATAGACATAACGATTCCAACTCTGCGGGTTGCCAGCAATGCCACTCGCCAGCAAAGGATCGATTGCCGTGAATCTTCCAAATCGATTCTCGTACATCCTAGCCTCGGCAAAGTCGAGCGAAGTTTCCTTATCCTTTTGATAGCCGGTGAACTTCTTTCTTACGGCGTCAGTACCTTGGTTTGATCTGCCAATCTCTTCTCCGTAAGGTTTGAAGTCACGGCGGGAGATTGTTTGGCCGGTGGCGTCGGTTATGATTCGTGGGCTGC
>JBJXFZ010000133.1:0-29463 GCA_046154245.1 Pyrinomonadaceae bacterium | reverse complement strand
CATGGCAGAAAAGTGCACAAGCCCGCGCGTCAGCAAGGGCGATATCCGATCTCAGCGGTAAGAACGCGGTCTCTATCGATCGTGCATCTGCCTCTTTGGCCAGCGCTGCTACCGAACTCCGTGATCTACTCTCAGACGCCGTGCGGATGCGGCTCGTGTCGGACGTGCCGCTTGGAATACTGCTCTCGGGCGGTGTCGATTCATCGGCGGTTGCGGCGTTTGCCGTCGAGCACGCAACAGAGAAAGTAAAAACATTCTCGATCGGTTTTGAAGAAGATTCATTTGACGAGTCGCGCTACGCTCGACAGGTCGCGCATCATCTCGGCACCGAGCATTACGAAGCGACGCTGAGCGTCGAGGCCGCCGCCGACCTGATCAGTGAGATCGGCTCGTGGCTCGACGAACCTCTCTCCGACGGCTCGCTGATACCGACGTTCATGCTGTCGCGATTTGTTCGCCACCACGTAACGGTCGCACTCGGCGGCGACGGCGGCGATGAGCTTTTCGCGGGTTACCCGATGTACTACGGCCACAAGGTCGCGCGAGCTTATTCGCGCGTACCGCGGTTTCTCCGCTCAGGTCTGATCGAACCGGTTGTGAAGCGCCTGCCTGTGTCGACGAAGAATCTCTCGTTCGAGTATCGAGCAAAGCGGTTTGTCCGCTCGGCGAATTACGACATCATCAAGCGGCATCATTCCTGGTTTGGATCCTTCTCAGTCGATGAACAGGACGCGTTGCTCACACCGGAAGTGCGCGAGCAGATCTCGGGCGATATTTACTCGGACGCGCGCGAGATGCTGAAACTCTGCGACGCTCGACACGAGATCGAGCAGATGCAGTTTCTCGACATCAACTACTATATGGCCGAGGACATTTTGACAAAGGTCGATCGTGCGTCGATGGCCGTCAGTCTCGAGACGCGTGCACCGTTTCTAGACCCGCGAGTGGGGCAGTTCGCCGCCGGCTTGCCGCTCGGGCACAAACTTCGCGGTTCAAAGGGTAAATATATTCTAAAGAAAGCCCTCGAGCCGCTGCTGCCGCATGAGATCTTGCATCGCAAAAAGAAAGGCTTTGGCATCCCGGTCGCCGACTGGCTCAAGGGCCGGCTAAATCCGCTGATGCACGATCTGCTCGCAGCGGAAAGACTGAAAAGACAGGGTTTATTCGATTCGGGCTATGTCCAGACACTCATCACCGAGCACGAAAACGGAACGGCGAGCCATCACAAGCAGCTCTGGACACTGCTCGTTTTTGAGCTCTGGCACGACAATTTTGCACAAGCCCGCGCGTAAGCAAGGGCGGAATATTCTACGCACGCTATTATCGATTAATTACCGCTCTGCTACCGCCCTAGCTAACGCGCGGGCTTCTGCATTTTGGGCTCTTCACGTATTATTTGATTTATGGCAAATCTCTATCCTGAAATCGAGCCGTTTGACAGCGGAATGTATGTTGTGTCGGACATTCACACGATATATTACGAGCGTGTCGGCAACCCAAGCGGAATTCCGGTTGTGTTTTTGCACGGCGGACCGGGCGGCGGTTTGATACCGATGTATCGGCAGTTTTTTGATCCGGCGGTTTATCACGTAATTCTTTTCGATCAGCGCGGTTCGGGTAAGTCGACGCCGCACGCCGAGCTCAAAGAGAACACAACGTGGGATCTGATCGCCGACATGGAGAAACTGCGTGAGAAGTTCGGCGTCGACAAATGGTATGTTTTTGGCGGTTCGTGGGGCTCGACGCTGAGTTTAGCTTACGGCGTGACGCATCCTGACAGATGTTTGGGGCTTATCTTACGCGGTATTTTTCTTACACGAAAAAAAGAACTACAGTGGTTTTATCAATACGGCGCGTCTGAGATCTTCCCCGACTTTTGGGAACGCTATCGCGACGAGATCCCCGAAGCCGAGCGCGGTGATTTTATGACTGCGTATTATAAACGCCTCACAAGCGACGACGAAAATGTTCGCCTCGCAGCCGCACGCGCATGGGCAGTTTGGGAAGGTTCGACATCGAAACTCTACCCGGACAAAAACCTAATGGATCACTGGGAAGGCGAGCACGAAGCTCTGAGCCTGGCACGCATCGAGTGTCATTATTTTATGAACAACTCGTTCTTCGCGAGCGAAAACTATCTGATCGAGAACGTCGATAAGATCCGCAAAATACCTACTGTCATTGTGCAGGGGCGCTACGATGTCGTCTGCCCGATCACGTCCGCATGGGAACTGCACCGAGCGTTTCCCGAGGCCGAGTTTAACGTCATTGCCGACGCGGGACATTCGGTCAGCGAACCGGGCATCACGTCGGCGCTGGTCGACGCGATGGAAAAGTTTAAGGGAAAACACTAGTTTTTGCGCGCAGATAGGTTTAAGATAGCGATATGAATTTTGGAACCACAGAAATCATCCTGATCGTCGCGGTTTTGTTCTTGCTCTTTGGCGCGACGCGCCTGCCCCAGCTGGCAAAATCTCTCGGCCAATCGCGAAAAGCGTTTAAGGACGGCCTGCGCGAAGCCGAAGAGGAAGAAAAAGCCGAGCAGCAGAAGATCTCGTCGCCGTCAGTTTCGCAGATCAGCGACGATGCGTTTGACGAGGAAATGCGTCGCCGTGCTGAGGCAAAAGTCGAGCATTGATCCGCTCAGCCCTTTTCACCGGTCAGCAGCGTCGCTTTGATTGAGAACTTAAAACTCATCTCACCGTCTTCCGTCTCGATCAGCTCGGCGAGATCATTGGTGACTCGCTCTCTTTCGTTTTCATCGAGCGTCGCCAGCCAGTTCGGAAACAGAAAATCCTCAGCAAGCGGCGACGTCACAAATGCCTTGCCGTTGTCGAATTCAAGAATCTCGGTTGCGGTTTCTGTTCTAACATTCACCATTCCTGCGTTTGCGGCGATCGCCTCGATACGTGAGACGCTCGGGAGTTCGTTTATCAGACTCTCCGCAGCATGGCCGTGCTCGTCTGGGTCGTCGGTATAAAGCACTTCCCAAAGCAGCGAAAAGACTTCGCCAAAGCTGCCCGCAGACGGCAGAAATATCGCGACATCGCCACCGGTTCGAGCGACGCGGATCGTGTCCCCGATAAACCCCTCAACGCCTGACGGCGGCACAAAACTCGCGTCCGCGAGCACAGCGTCAAACGCGTCGTCCTCAAACCTCATCGCCGAAAATTCCGCCCTTGAGCTAACAGCCGCGGCCTTGTCGCGGGCGATTGTTAGCATATCCTCGTTCTCACACGATGCGAATATGTCGGCTTGCGATCCGAATTTTTCGTCAAGAAACAGAGCATGACCGCCTGTTCCGGCGTTGATGTAAAGCAAATTCTCCGAGTCGCTGAGATCGAGGTGCTTATCGACGAGTTCAGTAAATCGACGCGTCCAGTCATCGGCGATCAGATCGCGCAGGAAAGCCATTTCTTTTTGGGTCTTTGCCATGTTTTACATTATACGAGTAATTTCCCCTCCTCTCATTCGGAGAATGTTGGTTGCAAAGACGAACAGTCTGCAAAATAACCTAGGGTAATTTGAGCGAAGATTGGCAAACAGTGAAATTCTATAAAACACGATATTAAGAAGTTTGCGCCCGCCCGGCTACATTTTTTATTTTTTTGGGAGATTGACAATCAAAGGAGATTTGGCTATCGTTTGTAGTCTAGATTCTTTTTTATGGCTTCCCGCAACTTCCTAAGAGTATTAGCAAGATTTCTCACACGGATTGTGTCTGAGGAACGAGTTGCATATCTTGTTGAGAAACGGGAATTTGACGGACATCTAATAAAGTTCCAAAGGCAAAATGTCCAATGACTACTTTCGATAGTCATCGGACATTTGCTTTTTAGTAGCTTCTGCTGTGTTTCGGACAACAGATACGTCCAAGCAGACACATTTTAGCGTAGAACACAGCAGAGACTCAACTCTTACTGAGGAAATGTCTCGAAATACGCACATTGTCTTTTTCGCGCACATTTCTTCTATTTAACAACCTAGGAGAACAGTAATAATGAAAGCGAAAATGAAACGAATCCCGATGACTGTGACTCTTGCGTCGTTGATGTTTATATCTTTTCTCACGATTTTCACGAACAGTGACTACACGAAGGCTGCTAATGAAATCGAACCGCAGCGTAGCTCAACGGCAACGCCATTACGAATAGCCGTTCCAAGACAAGGAACTCCATCCTCTTCTTTTACTCCTGATTATTGGAATACTCAGCCGCCAACCGGGGAGGAAACAGCTTTATTCTTACGGGGCAAAAACAAACAAGCCACGCGACTTCTGAATTTCATGAAAGAACGAAAGATGCTTATTGACCAAGGGATTCCGTTCAATCCGGATATTCTTCTGGCAAAGAACTGGCAGGAGTTCTTGAAAAAGTATCATCCTGATTTCTTCGCTTCCAACTCATCGGTTTGGCTCGCAAATGGCAAGATGAAAGGAGCAATCATCGCCGATCAGGTATTTCTGCGGAAAGACACAATACTGGAAGGTGATACGGTCATCTTGGCGAGAAGGCTTGTTTTTGAAGGGAGAAATGTCTCGATAAAGGGCCCACACAATATTTCAATTTACACAATCGAAGGAAATGTTACTACCTTGCCTTCTGACGGAAAGGAGCGCTTAGCAAACTACATTTCGCCTATAGGGTCTCCGGCATTTGAGGCTGAGTTTTTTGCACGAAACAAGATTCTTCGTGCACGAGAAGTTGTTGTCCCCGCACGTTACGACTTTAACAAAGACCCGCTCAATCATATAAAAAGTCGACTTCCTTCGCCGGACTACAAAGGTCAAAGGGTTCTTAGCATTACCGGAATGGGTGATGGCAACAGAGCATTGGGTGAAGGCAGCGTTAAGGCGCTATTGCCTGCAGGTTTTATTTCAATCGACACCTCAGGCCGCGGAAACAAAGAATGGAGAGAAGCCCGCCTCAACGGAAATCTGACAAGCAATGCCGATGGGGCACCGGGTAGAGACGGATCGCTTCCGATGTATCCAAAGGGCACCAGAGGGTACGATGGGCAGGACGGAACTGGTGGAGGGCAACATGGTTCCTGCATAAACAATTTAGTAAATGGGGTAGAGGGTGAGGATGGTCATGATGGTGGACCCGCGAGCGACGGCGATGATGCCCCAAATGATGCTACTGATGGCGATGACGGCGGCACTATTTCGTTAACAATCAGTACCGCAGAACAGAATGCGGGACACTATTCAGCCAAAGGTGGCGATGGCGGAAATGGTCAGGACGGAGCCATTGGCGGCGACGGCGGCACCGGAGGCCGGGGTAAAAAGGGCGGTGACGGAACAACCTGCGGATGCCTTGTTGGAAACGGAGGTAAAAGCGGCAAGGGTGGCAAGGGCGGCAAAGCAGGAAACGGTGGAAACGGTGGCAGCGCGGCATCAGGCGGGAACGGTGGAACAATTACAATCACCTACGCATCGCACCTGATCGCACCGACCGGCAATGCGGCCCGCGGATTAAAGGGAAGACCCGGACGATCGGGCCGACCGGGCACAGAGGGCGACAGTGGACAAGGTCAACCAAGTGGCGGCAGTCCCGGACCAACAGCATGCGGAGTATATGGGAATATGGGTCTGTTTGGCGCAACTGGCCCACGCGGTGATTCCGGAAGCACCTTGTTGTCGGGCAACGAGGGTTCAAACGGCGAGGATGGTACAGTTGACATCCAGCCTTTTACAGGCGGAGGTGGTGGTCCAACTTATTGCGAGCTTTACCCTTATCTTTGCGGCGGTGGAGGTAACCCGTGCACACCATATTATTGGGTTTACTATCTATCTTGGGATGGCGGCCAAACCTGGGAATATCAATATAGTGAATATGCCGGTTGCTGGTAACATAAAAAATTAGGGGAGACTTTTTAGTCTCCTCTCTTTTTTTTGCACTGGTTTTTTTCTAAGCGGCAAGATCTAAATCGAGTGCGTCGTCTTCGATAAATTTGCGCCGCGCTCGACCTGACCGCCCAAGAGGCCAGTGAAGATCCCGTTAGTTTCGATAGCATCTTCGTGCAAAAGTGTTTTCTGTTGCTGTGGTATTCTAAACAGCAAATCATGAGCAAAAGTGTATTGAAGCTATTCAATCTCACAGGCAAAACCGCCATCGTAACCGGCGGCTCGCGCGGTATCGGCAAAGAGATGGCCGAGGCCTTGGTGGAAGCCGGTGCAAGCGTGATGCTCTGCGCGCGTCGCCGCGAGTGGCTCGACGAGACTGTTAACGAATTTACCGCGCGTGGCTTCACGGTCGCCGGCAAGATCTGCGACGTGTCAAAGCCCGAGGAAGTTCAGGCAGTCGTCGATTCAACCGTTAAGCGATTTGGCGCCGTTGACGTACTGATCAACAACGCCGGCATTTCCTGGGGGGCAATGCCTGAGGACATGACGCTCGAACAGTGGCAAAAGGTGATCGACGTAAATCTGACGGGCTGCTTTTTGTTTGCGCAGGCTGCAGGCCGTGAGATGTTAAAGAACAACAGCGGCTCGATCATCAATATCGCGTCGATCTCGGGCCTTAGATCGAGCGCAAACGGCCCGTTCTATGCAGGTTACGTTGCGAGTAAAGCAGGTCTTATCGGCCTCACACGCGAGCTTGCGGCAAGTTGGGGACGACGCGGTATTCGAGTCAACGCGATCGCGCCGGGCTTTTTTCACTCGCGGCTCGCTGACGCCGTCATCGATATTTACGAACGCGCCATTCAAGAGAACAACATCATTCCGCGCATCGGGAACGAGGGCGAACTCAAGGGCACGGTCGTCTTTCTAGCCTCCGAAGCTTCGAGCTACATCACCGGTCAGACGATTGCCGTCGACGGCGGAATGACGGTCTGAAAAACAAACGAGCAAACTTTCGGCTCATTTAACACGTAAAATTAAGATAACTCGCGTGCACTAATTTTGTAACCGCACCGCTCGTGCGGTCGTCATTATTCTCGACGAGCCCCATTCAACGCACGCACGCGCCTTTTGTAACGAATGAGCAGTTATCCGACAGTTTTGCATTCAGATTCGATGATCTCGCCGGTCGACAATGAGCACGATGGTGCTTGCGTTAATGCCGAGCGGACCGACGCGCAGCTTGTCGGGATGGTCTTGAATGGTGCGGAACATGCATTTGAAGAGATCTTCCATCGTCACAAACGCATGGTCGCCTTCCTGGCAAGCCGTCATTTTAGGAGAGCCGAGGAGGTCGAGGAAATAATCCAGATCACGTTTGCAAAAGCTTTTCAGGGGCTGGCCAATTTCCGCGGGGCGAATGACAATTCGTTCGCCAGTTGGCTCGGAGCGATTACGTCAAACGCCTGTTTTGACACGCTGCGAAAACAGCTTCGCCGTCCCGAAAAGCTGGATTGCGAACTCAGTGATGCCGAAACGCGAGCCTTGCTCGATCTAACCGGCCCGAATGCTCAACTTGCGGAACAACAAATTGCCGACGGCGATCTTGCCGAGAGGCTTTTGACACATCTTTCCGAGACCGACCGCAGTTTGTTGGAAATGCTCTACATCCACGAATTATCAGTGAGTGAGATCGCGGAACGTCAAGGATGCTCTAAGGCAAATGTTAAGGTTCGAGCGTGGCGGGCACGGGCACATTTACGAAAAATACTGCGGCAACTGTTGTAACCGGCGAATAAGAAACGCCGTCATTAATTGTGGAGATGCAAAAAGGCAAGATCGACAACTCAGAACTCGACGCAATAGGCAAAACGCTTATCATACAAGCATTTGACCGCTCGCCCGAGATCGAACGGATCGTCGCTGATCCGTATCTTTTTGCACGCGTCAAGGCCAGGATAAAGGCCGAGAACGAAGGGCCGAACCACGTCGTCGCATCGCCATTGGCAAGCATCTTTGATTTGCGCCTCGGGGTCGCGGGCAGCATTGCCGGATTCATGATCGCCACCACCGTCGGCCTCAGCTTTCTGAGTTCTAAGGAAAAAACAGTAGCGGACAACAACATTGATATTCCACCGCAAAAGGTGGAAGTTGCACGGCCACTTGATCCTCCTCAAGTGAATGTGGGCAAACTTTCTCTTAGCCGTGCAACAGATTTTGAGGCGCCGCGTGCCGAGAAGGTCGCCGTCGCAAGCAAACGCCCTCGATCCGGACAAGTTCTCCCTGACATCGAGTTTGACTCCGATGGTGAATTTTACCCGGTTGCCTACACAGGCGACATTGAAGAAGCGGTTGTCGGCGCTCGCATTATCCGCGTCGATATGAATCGCTCGTCGCTCTACGCTCTCGGTGTCGATCTTCCGCTTGAGAACGACGCTGAGACCATAAAGGCAGATCTTCTGGTCGGCCCGAACGGCGTGACGAGAGCAGTTAGATTAGTGAATAAATAAACAGAGGAAAAAAGATGAAGATAGTAGTAGCATGTTTAGTTTTTGTAGCAATGACAACGATCGCGTTTGCGCAAGATGCCGCTCAACCGGCTCAGCAGGCTGATCAGGCAAAGGCCGCAAAGATCATAGCCGAGTTTCACGCAAAACACGGCGCGGTCAAGAACTCGCCATTTTCAGCCGACGAAGAAAAGGAGAGTGTTCAGACCCTGGCAGACGGCAACCGCATCGTTCGTAAATCGACAGGAAAGATTTACCGCAACAGTGAGGGCCGCGTTCGTCGTGAAATGAAAGGCGGTCAAGGCGACATGCTCGGCACAACGTTTTCGATCGGCGGCGGAACGTGGATCGAGAGTCCGGCGCAAGGACATAAGATAATGCTCGACGATGCGATGAAGACCGCAAAGATCGTCCGAGTCGAGGACGGCAAGGTTACGATCAATGGCAAACCTGGCGCACCGGGCGACCCCAACGTGAAAATTGTCGAAAAGATCAGCAAAGTCACTTCCGACGGTAAGAACACAACCGAAGCCATAGTTGTTGAAAACAACAATGGCGTTGTCACTACGCGTCCGATGACCGACGAGGAAAAGGCCGCTGTTAAGGAGAAGATGAAATCGGCAAAACCGGGCGAGAGCTTAAAGGAGGTTGTTATCGACTCAGACGTCGTCACCATCAGTGGCGGTTCAGGCGGAGTTGGTTCCGCCGTGAGCGGAAACAATGGCGGAACCGTGATCGCGAGGTCGGTCGGCGGACAAAATATCGGCGGTTTAGCGTTCATGTCTGACGCGAGTAGGTATGACTCGAAGACTGAGGATCTCGGAACGCGTGATTTCGAGGGCGTTTCGGCGACGGGAACTCGAAAGATCACGACGATCCCCGCCGGTGCGGTCGGCAACGAGCGTCCGATCGAGATCGTTTATGAACGGTGGTATTCGAAAGAGCTTGGAATGACCGTTTACTCTAAGAACATCGATCCGCGATTTGGTGAGCAAACGTATCGTTTGACGAATATCAATCGCTCAGAGCCCGACCCGTCGTTGTTCACCGTGCCGGCCGGCTATAAGACGATCACGTCAACGTCAAATGGAGCCAAGGTCAACGTTGCTTCGCCCGGCGTCTATCGCATTTCTACTACAAAATCCGAGGCTGAAAAGGCCGCGGCGAAACCGAATCAACAATAGGCTGGATTCGTTTCAGTGCATAACAATGGCGGGTCTCGGCCCGCCATTATTTTTGAAAGTGAAATTCGCCAAACGCTTTGGGTACATGAAAGGCGGGTTCGGTGGTCATCGTTGGCGACCAAGCGAGGTAACCGCGTGTCGAACCGCTGCCGACGCAGCGAAACAAATTACCGAGCCAAACATCGCCCGCTTTTGGTGTAGAGCCTAAGCTTACGAATGGGATCTTGATCGCCATCACGATCTTGTCTTTATCAATGCGAGCCGCCGAGGTCATATTCGATTTGTAATCCCAATCGGTCTTTCGCTCCGCCGGCGTGACTTCGATACCTAGATCGATCCACTCGCCTGTCGGTGCTATCTCGAACTCGAAATACCGATTTCGATCGGCCCGGTCAGGCGCAATAAATATCTCGCACACATCGCGATCCCAGAGTTTTAATGTTTTTTTTGATAGATCGGGTCTTTCGCTTACGACGAGCGGTTCGGTTTGGTTAGCCTCGAATAGGACATACAGAGCTGTGTCCGACCACAAGAGCTTCACGGTGAATGCGCGGAGCGCCGGCGCCGCTTCGCCCGACCAATATCGCCCGATCTTGACGCTCTCTGCCTTTTGCCAAACTCGCGAATCGAGTTTCTTAACATCGAAGTCCTTAGTGATGTAATTGATCTTTAATTGTGACGATGCCGGCATATCGGATTGCGGAAATAAATTTGCCGCGCCGATTGTGCCAAAAACAAACGCGGCGAGCAATAATTGGACAGCTTTCATATACTGCGATTTCTCACCCGGTATTCAACACCGTCTTGAACGCCATCTTTGCGAGTTTCCAAGTACGGTTCCAGTCGATGCTGCCGTCAGAACCTCGTCCCATGACCTTGTCAACAAACATCTTACGAAAGTCGCGGCCCTCACGGCGGAGCATGAACTCTTTCGCATACGGCTTGGCCGTTTCGAAGAAGTTGAATTCGGGATCGGTGATGATGCCGATGCCCTCGAGTGTCATCAGCGCTCGCATGATGTATGTAAAATTTGACGGCAGACGGAACGGATAATCGTACATCACGTCCGCTAAATCGTAGGTCAGTTCTTTGAAATTTACGTCCTTGAGTTTGAGATTAAAGTGAAACTCAAACATGCGTTCAACAACCGGTCGAATCGTCGCGGGGTCGGTGCCGGGCTTAAGAAAATCGAGCTCGATCAGGTCCCGAGCGATACCGCCGGGATCTTTGTCGACCACGTGAAAAAATGCGTCGATCATCTTTGCCTGAAGCTGCGGCGTGATGCGCCCGACCATTCCGAAGTCAAAAAACGCGAGCCGCCCGTCCGGCATCACGAGCAGGTTACCGGGATGCGGATCGGCGTGAAAAAAACCGTCCTCAAGCAGTTGCTTGAGGTAAGTTTTTATCAACAAACGATTTACCTTGGCGGGTGAGATGTTTCGACGAGCCTGCTCCTCGAGATCCGTTACCTTCGTACCATGGATGAACTCCATCGTGAGAACTTTCTTAGTCGTCGCGTGCCAGTGAATCGCGGGCACATGAATATTTGACCAGCCGTTAAAATTCTCGCGAAAACGCTCTGCGTTGCGCCCTTCGGCTACGTAATCCATCTCTTCGTGAATCGTCACGTCGAACTCGCGCAGCATGCCGATCCAGTCGGCGTTCTCATTGAGCTGCGGAAAACGCTCGGCAAACTTCGCAACGCGTTTTAGTATCACGATGTCGCCGCGAATCGTCGCGTCGAGATTTGGTCGCTGAACTTTTACCGCCACCTCCTCGCCTGTGTGCAGACGCGCGCGATAGACCTGGCCGAGCGAGGCGGCTGCTACGGGTTCGAGTTCGAACTCAGCATAAACTTCGTTGATCTTTTTACCGAGTTCGTGCTCTATTATCGAAAACGCGACATCGTTTGGAAACGGCGGCACCTGATCGACAAGCGTTCCCAACTCTTTTACAAACGGCAGCGGCAGAAGATCGGCACGCGTTCCCATCGACTGGCCGATCTTAATAAATGTCGGGCCGAGTTTTATGAGTTTTTCTTTGAGCCAGACAGCTTGCTTTTCTTGATTTGCATCTTTCGTAGCTGCCTTTCCGACAAGCAACAAGCGCAAAAGTCGCAGGAATGTGTCAAAGAACCACAGCTTCACGCCGTTTATCTTCTCGCCGTAGACCGCGGCGCGCGTTAGTTCACGGGCTCGCTTCATGCGCTCGGCGGCGCGGCGAAGATGGTGTTTGTGATGAAGATCGTACTGATCGAGATAGAGATAAAGCGAGAGCATCGTGATGACACGACTTATCTGAAACAACCGCAAGTATCCGCGAAGTCCGTGATAGCGGCCCTCGACGTGCGCCTCGACCTGTTGAAGTTCGCGTTCCTCGGCGATCAGCTCTTCATTCGAAGTACGTTTTGCGATCGCAAGTTCGCCGGTCGGAACCAACGACCCGTTGGTTGTTGGAGTTTCAACTCGGTCTTTTACTGCAATTTCGTTCATTGTTTGGCCGTGATCTCCTGTCCGAACTGAAGCAGGTATCCGTTATTATCATAAACGGCAAACTCGCGCATGCCGTATTCAAAGTCTTCGATGCCGTAACAAATTTTTGCTTTGTCTTTTAGATCGTTCCACAAATATTCTACATCGTCTGTTGTGAAATAAAACGAACCCGTAAACCCTATCTTTTCGTACGGAGTGTGCTCATTCGGAACCGAGACCATCACCGACACGTCGTCCAAACACAACAGCGCCCATCCCCAATCGTCATCACGGCCACGGCATACAAAACCTAGAACGTTCGTGTAAAAGTCAATCGTGCCTTGGAGGTCTTCTGTCCAAAGCATAGGTTTGAGCTCGGTGATCTTCACAGCAACGCCAGCATGTTCCTTACGCCCTGATGGTGAAAATAGTTCCTCGCGACGCCGGTGTCGCGTTCGATCTGCGCCTTTAACTCATCTATTCCGTTGAACTTACGCTCGTCCCGAATCCGATGCAGAAACCTCACCCGCAAAACATCGCCATAGAGGTCGCCATCAAAATCAAAGATATAACTCTCTATCGACGGCTCGGCTTCGGTTTCAAATGTCGGGCGCACGCCGATATTCGTAATGCTCCTTCGCCACGTCCCGTCGATCAGAGTCGCGGTCGCGTAGACGCCGTATCGCGGGATCACACGATTGTGCGGTTTGAGATTTGCCGTTGGAAAGCCGATCGTGTGGCCGCGCCGTAACCCTCGAATGATCACGCCCTCGACACCGTACGGACGACCGAGCATTCGCCTCGCAACGTTAACGCGACCGGCGGCGAGCAGCTCGCGTATTGCGCTGGAGCTCACACGCGCGCCCCGAAGCTGCACTTCCTCAACTTCGTGTGCGACAAAGCCGAGCTCAGCGCCAAGGCGTTGAAGCAACTCGATATTGCCGCCGCGGTTTTTGCCAAACGCAAAGCCCTTTCCTAAATAAACTTCCTTAGCATGAAGACGGTCGCGGACGATATCATTCAGAAACTCCTCGGCCGCACTCGACGCAAACTCATTGTCGAATTTGATCACTATCGTCTGCTCGATACCGAGCACGTCGAGATTTGCCAATCTCTGATCGAGCGTCTGCAAGAGCGGCGGAGCAGATTCCGGATGCAGTACGGCGCGCGGATGCGGGTCAAAGGTGATAGCGGTCGGCACCGCGTTTACGAACTTTGCACGCTCGACGACGCGTTGCATTATCCGTTGATGACCGATGTGCAGCCCGTCAAAAACGCCGAGCGTCAGCACCGTCGGGCGAGCTATGTTTGCGTTTTCTGTGCCGTGAAAAATCTTCATCGTCAATCAAAATGGTATTTCAGCCGCACGGGTTCGGCAACCCTAGTTCTTCTTTGCGTCCTTTGCGCCTTTACGGATGACAGCGTTTATTTTCCGCAAAGACGCAAAGATCGCAAAGGATGAAAATCAGGCTTACGACGGAATCAGCCGTTTACGCTGCTCGAGAGTAAGTATGCGATACGCCGGGCGATAAGCCTTTTTGTAATCTTCGCTGTGGTGAATAGCCGGATACTCCTTCTTTTTCATCTCGCCGTCGAGGCGTTTCCACTCTTTGTAGGTTATGTTGTCAAACCCACGCTTTTTTAAACGCTTACCAAGTTCAGCCCACGCGTTGATGAATTTTGAAGACTCGGTTTTATACTCGCGCGCGCTTTGCAGAAACGCGTCCAGCAGATCGTCGGTCTTTCCGCCCGAGTCTTTAAAAGGACGCAGATTCAAACGCCCGATCGAACCGTCCGGACAAAGATGTTCCCACGTCGCCTCGTTTTTTAGCGCAACCCCGAGACTCTGCCACTCGTTATCGAGCCACTTTTTTGCTGCATTCTTGCTCGGCACGGCGTGCTCGCCGCCGCGAGTCGCTTGATGAAGATATTTGTAGGCGTCCTCGATCCGCGTGTACTTATCCGTCTTCCATTTCGGAATTGCAAAGTCGATCAGCGCCGCCGGCGCGCAGGCGAGAAGTAAAACTATGCCGAATAGGTTCATAGAATATTTAACCGCAGATAAAGCAGATAACACAGATCAAGGAAATCTAAATCATCGTTTATCTGCGTTATCTGTGTCATCTGCGGTTCATGTGCGCTGCAATTTTCCAAGGTGGTTCAAACTTCGCCGAGATGCTTGTCCGGCATTAGGTAGTTTCGCACATAATCGTTCACGGTCGCTTCGAGCGGGGTGATTTCGCCAAGGTAGCCGGCCTGTCTGATACGAGCGATGTCGGCCCGTGTGTGATATTGATATTTGTCCCTCAGGACCTCTGGCATGTCGATGTATTCGATGTTTGGTTCACGGCCGAGCGCGTTGAAGATCGCGTCCGCGAGCGCGTTCCAGGTATGCATCTCGCCGGAGCCGACGTTGAACAAACCGCCACGCGTGTCCGTAGCCCGCACGTCAGTTGGTTGCGACGTTCTCGCAACACTGGCACGTTGTTTGTGCCAGAACGGTCCCGTCGCAGTATCCAACATCTCAATACCCAAGAAATGCAGCGTCATATCGACGGCGTCCTTTACGTAAACAAAATCGCGGCCGAACTCACCGTCGGCATAATTCGGATTTGCGCTTCGAAAGAGTTGAAGCTTGCCGGTCTCGTTTATCTGTCCGAACGCCTTGTTGACCAAGGAACGCATATCGCCCTTGTGATCTTCGTTCGGGCCGAATACGTTGAAGTACTTCAACCCGACGATTCTTTCAAACATGCCGCTCTCGGCGGCGTGCTGATCAAAAAGGTGTTTTGATTCGCCGTAAAGATTTAGCGGGCGAAGTTTGTCCAGGTTCTCTGTGCCATCCGCCATGCCTGCCGAGCCATCACCATACGTCGCGGCCGACGACGCGTAGATAAACCGAATGTCATGTCGGACGGCAAACTCAGCGAGGTCGCGAGTGTACTGATAGTTGTTGCGCATCATGTACTCGCGATTCGTCTCGGTCGTCGAGGAACACGCACCCATGTGGATGATCGCTTCCGCCTGCTCGAAATCATCCAGCCTTGAAATAAATTCGTCAGCGTCAACAAACTCGGCAACCTTGAGCGGCGCCAGGTTCTTCTCCTTTGCCACGTCATCCCTGCGATCAACGACAACAATATCCTCGCGGCCAAGCTCATTTAGCCGCCAAAGAATCGCACTGCCGATAAAACCCGAACCGCCTGTGACAACAATATTCATAACGAACAAAATCTCAACTAAAAAGCCGATCCAGCCAAATACCATTCATTTGTTGATAGTTCACGGTACGTTGCGGCTTGCCATGAGTTTAAGGCTACCCGCTCTCGGCTTTCAGCTGCAATGCGCAGCACATCCCCAAGTGCTTCTTGACCTGAGGACTTCAGAAGTTGCGAATATTGATAGCGAATATTCTGTAACTCATTGTTTGCATTTGAACTATACAACGAACGTAAGTTGAAGAGTTTGAAATGGTGTTCAACTCTATTTGATTTGAGAACATTCCAGTCCGCCGGTTTTTGAAAATAGAATTCCATAGCTGCAGGCTTTTCTTCGATTACTTTCGCAGAGAGCCAAATGGCATCATTTACGTCGTCATAGTACGGGTGAATGGTTTGTTCCTCTTGATGAGTCGGATTGAAAGATAGTTTGGCGTAGTTGCAATCTTTGCAAGCCGGGACAAGATTTAATGGAACAACCGAAAGCAAGGGAAAAGATGCCTTGTCTAAATGATGATCAAGAGTGCTTACCTCTCTATGAAAACACAACGGACATCTACGATTGCTGGGTGAGGAAAGTATCTCGTCGTAAATCCACCTTCCAGACGAACCTTTTTTCACCATACGCTCTTCATAAACGCGCACGAGGTCATTACTGTTAAAAGAAAATCCACCTATGTCTTGTGGTTCATATTCGTGCAGGTTTTCAGATCTTGCAGCTCTATCGAAATCGCGCGAGGCAGCAACAACTGAATCGGTCGCGTCCTCCAGACGATTCTTTAAGCCTGTTTGGACTACCGAGCTAATACAGGTCAGATAGGCTGATTTAGCAGAGACTTTTGGTACCGATAGCCTTCTCATTCATCTTTGTCCCGTGGATTGGTCGTCAAGGTTCGAGTTATTGATAGTGCTTCAGAACCAAGTTGCCCCTCAAACCTATCGACAACAGCATCAAAGGTGACGCCACTTGCGGCGTCACTAATCATCTTGTGAAAGCCTGATTGCGTTACCTCGAGCCCAAAAACCTCTCTCGTAAGCACCCCAATATTTTCACCGAAAGTTTCAGTTTCTGGGCGTTCAGCAGTAGTACTTGTTCCACTTCGCCAAAGCTTCCAAACACAACTTCGCGGCACTTCCTGTAATACGACAGGAGAATGGGTCGCAACAATGGCCACGCCATTCCGCTTTATCATGAGATTCGAGAGTGTGCGAACAAATGCAGATAAGAGTGGTGGATGCAGGTGCGATTCTGGCTCATCCAGAAGTATTAGGGAACGCTCAACCACATCCTCGACAAGCCGTGTTATCGTAAGAAGAACGATTTTATGTCCCGAGCTAAGACGACTAAAAATTGATTTCGCAAACTCAACCCAGCTTTTTTGCGAATCGAAAGACTCGGGTTCAGCTAGCCCCGCGACATCCGTCGCACGAAACACAGGGTCACTTTGCAACAATTCAATGGCCTCACCCCACCTCTTAATCTGGGCCGCTTTCTTTATAGCTCGAAGACTGTCAACAAACTCTTCGAGCAATTCAGCTACGGCCTTCGGTGTAGTTGACCATTTCGTGTCGTCGTCTTTATCGGGCTTCTTCAAGCCAACATAAGAGAACGAAACCCCGTCAAATTCGGACGGAGGTACAGGCAGTTCATCAAACGGGTCAAATGCGCTGAATGAAACCGATATCAGATTAGCGAATAAACCATCATCTTCGTTTGAGCTGTCAGCATTCAGCCGGCCCGTCAGAGGTCCGTTTTTATGAATAAGCGCCATTTGAATCAGTTTTAAATAATGAGTTTTACCAACTCCGTTTCTACCGACCAGCACATGTATGTTTGTTGGAGGCTCCGATTGTGGAATGATTTCAAAACTGAGTTCGGTTCCACCGGGAATGTCGCTGAACGCCTCTGGGGGCGCATATGAAAACTTGTATTTAGTTAGACGTGCATCTCCTCTAGCCAGCCTTGTAAATCTACCTTCTAAAACATTGAATGGAACGGTTCGCATGAGTGACCGAGTAAAAACTTCATTCCCTTTCAACGATTGAATTCTCGAAGGATTCTTTGCGACGTCACGAAGGCCGTCTAAGATTTCATCACGGATGGACGAGCCAAGAGCATTGATATTTGTGTAATAGTCTTCGGTTTGACCAACTGAAAAGAACTCGACATCTAGAGAGCTGAAGCTTTCAGGAAGATCCGGTCGACGAGTCTCATTATTCATGTGTACACTTCCAATCTTCACCGCACCAATATCAAATTTTTCTCCTTCCGAATCGAAGTACTGAAGATAATATTGTGTGCTCCAAATGAACCAGTCGTCCCAATTGTCAGAATGAAGGATCAGACAATCCTTCCATTCGGGCTTGTTGAGAAACGGAAAAGAATCATGTGTGCTGAGCACGAGAAAGCGCATTTTGTAACTAGTCCCTATTGTAATTTTACTAAGGTTCCCACCGCAAAACATAAGCAAACATGAGCGGCGCGACGATTTAAGCGTCGATTCTACCATAGCGGCGTGTGATAGACTGACGTAGATGCCAGCGAAGGTTTATATCGAGACCACGATTCCCAGTTATCTCACATCGAGGCCGAGTCGCGATATTATTACAGCGGGACATCAGCAATCGACGCGTGAATGGTGGGAACGGGATCGAGAGCTATACGAGCTTTATATTGAGGAATATTATGTGGAAGGATGAGATTGTTGAAGAAGTGCGGCGAATTCGAGACGCTCAGGCGGCGAAATTTAATTACGACATCGACGCTATTGTCGCCGACGCCCGCAAACGCCAAGCAGAATCAGGACGCAAGACCGTTTCGTTTCCACCTCGCAAGCCAAAGGCGATCCGCACCGAAAAACCTGTTGCTGAGCAAATCTAAATTCTGATTTTCACCTCAACTCGCTACGCAGATCGTCCTCAAACGCATCGAGGCTGATGAATGAATCTTCGCCCGTCGCAATGGCCCTTTCGCGGTTCTTCAGATACGTGAGATGCCAGTCGGGCGGCTCGCCGTTAACGTTGCGCTCGCTCATATTCTTCCAGAGCGCCTCCATCAACTCGATCTGTTGTGCGGCGGTCATCTCGTCAATTTCCGGTATCGTCTGCACGGTCATGGGCGCAAATTATAACACAGCAGACCAAGGGTGAAGTTAAGCTGCGAGTAACGACGAAACGTCAAAAACAAAGGTAATCAGCCCCAGATGAACATAGATTCACATTGGCCTGAAACTACTTTTCCGCGCTCGTAACGGATAAACGAGTCATGTCTCGCTCAGTTTACCTCGGCTGATCGCGTTGGCGATCGCGAAGTATCGCTTTGGAAAGATTCGCTGAATCCAGCTAAGCAGTCTTGCGTCCGATCCGACAATGATACGCGGCGCGCGAGCGTTTATCCCTCTGATGATGATCTCGGCGGCTCGCGCCGGCGAGGTTGTCGAGAGGTTGCGATTTATTCTCTTTAAGCGGCGCTCGATCTCATCGGGCGAGTGCACGGTGTTCTCGGCGATGCGGGCGTTGTTGGCGATGTTGGTTTTTACACCGCCCGGGTGAACGACCGTCACGGCGATGTTTGTGCCCTCGAGCTCGTGCCGCAAAGCCTCGGTAAACCCGCGCACGGCAAACTTGCTTGCACAATACGCCGCCTGACCGGGCGGCGCGATCATACCGAACAGACTCGAGATATTCACGATGTGAGCGACCGGCTCTCTTTCCAGATACGGCATAAAAAATTTTGTGCCGTGAACCACGCCCCAAAAATTTACGCCCATCAGCCACTCGATCTCATCGAGCGACACTTCGCTGAGCCTACCGCCCAGCGCAACGCCAGCGTTGTTGATAACGTGCGTTACGCGGCCGTGCGCTCGCGCGACCTCGTCCGCAAATTCGCGCATCGCCTCGCGCTTCGCGACGTCGACGACATGCGATGTTACATTCACGTCGCCCATGATCTCGCCCGCCGTCGCCTCGAGGCCATCGCGGTCAACATCCGCGATCGCAAGACCCGCGATGCCGCGGGCGGCCAACGCTATCGCCAATGCCCGCCCGATGCCCGAACCGGCACCCGTAACGACCGCAACGCTATCTCGTTTAAGTGTCATGAGTTATTTGTCTGCGTACGTGCAAACTCCATCACGCCGTCCTCGAACCGGCCGTATCTCAGCATCCGCACATCCTTAAAGTAATTTTGATGCAGCCTCCACGGCATTTTTGAACCCTGCCCCGGAATTTCATCGATGGCCCTGAGCACGTATCCGGAATTAAAATCGATCGCCGGTTCACGCTTTACGCTCGGGTCGTTGAGCCGCGGCGTGCAGGCTGAATGATCGTGCTCGTCCATGTAATTTATCAGCCGGCAGACATATTCGCTCGTCAGGTCGCACTTCAGCGTCCACGACGCGTTCGTGTAACCAAACGCCTGAGCAAGATTTGGCACGTCGTTGTACATCATGCCCTTATACGCAATCTTTTTTGACAGATCGACCGTCTCGCCGTCAACGACGAGTGTTAGCCCGGCCATGATCTTTAACACCAGCCCGGTTGCCGTGACGATAATGTCCGCCTCGAGTTCGTCGCCGCCGTTCAGCCTCGCGCCGTTTGACGTAAATGTTTCGATCTCGCCTGTGACCACCGACGCGCGTCCCTCGCGAATTGCATCGAATAGATCGGAATCAGGAACGATGCACAGACGCTGATCCCACGGGTTGTAGTTTGGCTTGAAGTGCTGTTCGGCGAGTTCCTCGCCAAGCTCTGCCCGGACGCCTTTGGCGATCATCTTTTTCATCATCGAGGGGCGCCTGCGCGCGAGCTCGAAGAAGAACATCTGCCTGATGACGTTTTTCCAACGCGTCATCGCATACGCCGCCTTTGCAGGCAGCACGGCGCGCAATGCGTTTGCGATCTTGTCTGTCGAAGGCATCGTAACGATGTATGTCGGCGAACGCTGCAGCATCGTTACGTGTTCCGCCGTCTCGGCCATCGCCGGCACAAGCGTGACGGCCGTCGCGCCGCTGCCGATGACGAGTATTCGCTTGCCGGCGTAATCGAGTGTCTCGTCCCATTTCTGCGGGTGTACGATCACGCCCGTGTAGTTCTCAAACCCCGGCCACTTGGGCGTGTAGCCGGCGTCATAATCGTAGTAACCGGTGCAGAGGTAAAGAAAGCTGCAGGTGAACGTCTTTGTTTCGCCCTGCGATTCGTTTGCGTGCTTGCGGCTTTGCGGGAACTCTTGTTCTTCTCTTACTTCCTTTGCGACTTTGCGGCTTTGCGTGAGGCCTTCTTCTCTTTCTTCCTTTGCGACTTTGCGGCTTTGCGTGAGGTCTTCTTCTCTTTCTTCCTTTGCGGCTTTGCGGCTTTGCGTGAGACGTTCTTCTTCTGTCGAGCCCTTACTGACGTGCGGGCTACTGACATCGACCTGGACCGTCCATCGTGCTTCGCCCGACGACCACTCCGCTTTTTTTACCCGGTGGCCGTAGCGAATCTCCTTGTCGAGATCATATTCCGCTGAAGTTTCGCGAATGTAATTCAGTATCGCCGGCGCGTCGGCTATTGCCTTGCCGTCGCGCCACGGCCTGAACCGATACCCGAGCGTGTACATGTCCGAATCCGAGCGCACGCCCGGATAGCGAAACAGATCCCAAGTCCCGCCCGACGCCTCGCGCCCCTCAAGGATCGCAAACGTCTTATCCGGACAGTCCATCCGAAGACGCGCCCCGGCGCCTATCCCGGAAAGGCCCGCACCAACTATTAGGACGTCGAATTGCTCCATAATCGATAGGATAACAAAATTACTCGCGTGCGAAGATGTTCGATAATGTCAGAATCGATTTTCTTCGGCGGAGATAAAGGCGAACTGAAAGCCGAGGTTTCACATCATGTTTAGTGATTGACTTCCCGAAGATAACGGCGCATAATGCCCTTGAGAGTTTAGGAAAATCAATCAATATTGCCGTTTAGTTAAATAGCAGCCACCAAGTGGCTCGGAGGACAATATGCCCGAAAGAAAAGAGTGGAATCCTTCGGAAATTGAGGACATCTTTCGCACCCTTCATTTATCGGGGGATGCCGCCACCGCATCACTGACGAATTTCCCGGCTACGGAAGCTAAAGAACTGCTCATTACCCGACTCTCGGATAGTTCGAATCCGCCACCGACCGGGAGAATGCCTGATGCCAACTTGGAAAGATCTTTTAACTGAGGTTCAAGCAGCCGGAAGCGTTTATGACGTTGTAAGGCGCAAATACCTACAACATTATTCCGAACTAACGAATCGCAACGTAATTATTTATTATTCCGGCTGGCTTCAAAAGGCCAGCTTGGCGAATCATGGATACGCAGGATTCGGCGTAAACGATAATGACAAAAATGGGTTCATGGCCGCCATCCATCAATTGGATAGGTCTCGGGGACTCGATTTGTTTCTCCATACTCCAGGCGGCGACACAGCCGCGACTGAGTCTTTAGTCGATTACCTCCGTTCCATGTTTGACTCAGATATTCGGGCCGTCGTTCCGCAGATTGCCATGTCTGCCGGAACGATGATCGCGCTTTCGGCGAAAGAAGTCCTAATGGGGAAGCACTCGTCGCTTGGCCCAATTGATCCTCAAATTGGCGGCATTCCCGCACACGGAATCCTTGAAGAGTTTTCCCACGCAGCAGCAGATATTTCAGCGAATCCCGCAATGATTCCGCTTTGGCAACCAATAATCAGTCGATACAACCCAACCTTAATAGGAGCCTGCCAGAAAGCCATTCAATGGTGCGAACAACTAGCAAAGGAATGGCTTGAAAGCGGCATGTTTAAGGGAGACGCGGACGCAGCTGCCAAAGCCGATACCATCATCGCCGAACTTGGAAGTCATGCGTTAACAAAATCGCATGCACGTCACATAAGTAATACCAAAGCCGAGAGTCTTGGAATAAAGGTTGCGTCACTAGAAGCTGACCAAGATTTACAGGATGCCGTTCTTTCAGTGCATCACGCGACAATCCAAACATTGTCGGCCACGCCAGCGTGCAAGATAATTGAGAATCAACTGGGTGTTGCATACATAGAAACAGTCGGAAAGGTTGCCGCCTAGGATTCAAATCTGAAACAGTACAATCATGCAACCGTGTTCACGCCGTATCTTTGTAAACCCTTAATTACCACCCCAAAATATACGCAAACATCAGTGGAGCGACGATCGAGGCGTCGGACTCGACTATATATTTTGGCGTGTCGCTCGCGAGCTTGCCCCAGGTGATCTTTTCGTTCGGCACGGCGCCTGAGTAGCTGCCGTACGACGTTGTCGAATCTGAGATCTGGCAAAAGTAGCCCCAGACCGGGACGTTTTCACGCTGCAGATCCTGGTGCAGCATCGGCACGACGCAGATCGGGAAATCGCCCGCGATGCCGCCGCCGATCTGGAAAAAGCCGATCGTCGAATCGTCCTTCGCGTTCGTCGTGTACCAATCGGCAAGCATCGTCATGTATTCGATACCGGTGCGCGCCGTGTGGACGTTTTCGACATCGCCGGTGATAACGTGTCCAGCAAACATATTGCCCATGGTCGAGTCTTCCCAGCCCGGTACGACCATCGGCAAGTTTTTCTCCATCGCGGCGTACATCCAACTGTCTTTCACATCGATCTGGTAATACTCCTCAAGCGAGCCATTACGCAGGACCTGATACATGAATTCGTGCGGAAAGTATCGTTTGCCCTCAGCCTCGGCGTGCGTCCAGACATCGACCATCGCCTTCTCGAGCCGCCGCATCGCCTCGTGCTCCGGGATGCACGTGTCGGTTACGCGATTCATATGACGATCAAGCAGTTCTTGCTCATCCTGCGGCGTGAGATCGCGGTAATGCGGCACGCGTTCGTAAAAATCGTGCGCGACGAGGTTGAAAAGATCTTCCTCGAGGTTCGCGCCCGTGCACGAGATAATCTGAACCTTGTCCTGGCGTATCATCTCCGCAAGACTCAACCCCAACTCTGCCGTCGACATCGCACCCGCGAGCGTGATCATCATCTTGCCGCCCGAGTCGAGATGTTTTTTATAACCCTCGGCCGCGTCGATCAGCGCCGCCGCATTGAAATGGCGATAGTGGTGTTTGATAAAGTCTGTAATCTGTCCGTTCATATGAATTACTTATAGAAGCTTATATCACAGCCCACCAAGGCGCGGCGATTATACCTTTATCTAACTTTTTTATTTCAGGATCGCAACTTAGGAGGAGGCCTCGTGGTGTATTCGGATGCCGCTCTCGAAATGTACCAACGTGCCTCGCGTCCTGCCTGCTAATACCAGTACTTGCTTTAATTTCAACTGGTAGTAGTTCTTGATTTTCCTGTAGGATAAAATCAACCTCTTGACCTCCGGCCAAACGCCAATGGTAAACGGAACGGTTTGGACTTTCATCTCTCCAATGCAGCAAATCAATGCAGATCATCGTTTCAAGATGAAAGCCAGTCTGTTCTATTTCGCGTGCTCCGACAAGCGCGAGTGCGGAATCGACAACATAAACTTTGGGGGCTTTAATAACTCGCTGACTCGCATTCCGTGAGTAGGGTTGGATAATCTCGATCATAAAACTGTGTTTTAGTGCGTCAATCCAGCGTCGAATTGTGTTAACAGAGATTCCCAAGTCTCGGGAAATCGCCGATGCGTTGAGTTCCTGTCCAGTCCAAGCACATATCAACCGAAAGAACAGTCCAAAACGCTCTGGTGATTCGACACCAAGTACTTCCCGGATGTCTCGGCTTGTGAAAACTTCGATGTAGTTGTTCAGAATTTGAGTACGATCCTCATTTCGTGCTGCGAGTGTTCCTGGAAAACCACCTGCACGAACGATCTCCCTCCAATCGAGTTCACCACTGCTGGTTGCGCGAGCTTCAAGTTCAGCAAGTACTTCGCCCTCATCTTTTCCAAAAAGAAAACTCCATCCCGCGTGAGACTCATCAAAACGCAGTTCGCTCAAAAGCAAGGGTCGTAGAGTTCTATAAGCTGCGCGACCAAGTAGGGAATCCCCAATTCCTCCAAACATTCGCGGTTGATTCGATCCGCTTAAAAGATAAGCTCCCGGCCTTTGCTCGCGATCCACTAAAGCTTTTATTGCGAGAAACAGCCCGGGCGCTCGTTGGGCTTCGTCTATGAATGCGTTTGGCCCAAGATCGTCCAAGAGAATCTCTGGAGTTTCTGATGCCTTACGAAGGTAATCAGAGTCGTCTAGGGTGCAAGTTGAAAAATCACGACGTTCAGCGATCTTTTCGCAAAGCGTACTTTTTCCTACCTGGCGAACACCCATAACCGCCACAACAGGGTAAATATCTAAATCTCGGTTTAGCGTGATTTCCAAAGCGCGTGGATATTTAGTTGTTGCCATATAGTGTAGAATGCGTTATAGTGTCAATGCGTTATATTGTCCGTTACTAAACAATATAACGTATGAATAGAAATATGACAAACGAATATTCGATGGAAGATTTGCTCGATTTTCTGGGCCACGCAGGTGAAAGAGGTCTGATGCCAGCAGCCACGGCTCAGGCACTTTCTGTAGCCACTCGAAATGTGTTTGGTGTCTTGGAAGACCACGAACAAAAGAAAATAAGCGAGCTCGACATAGGAGCAGTCATTAAACGCTTTAACAACAAGCGTGCAAAAGACTTCAATACAGCGTCTCTAAAAGAATATGGTCGTCGTGTAAAACGCGCAATAGAACTTTACGAGCATTGGAAAGACGACCCAGCCAAATTTTCGGTCAAAACACGGGCTGCGCGTAATACGGGAAAGAAGTCGCAGGCGGAGGCAATTAGACCTGAGCCTAGTCTTTCCAAAGCAGAAGTACATACAATAACAAACCATGAAGATACTTATCAATCGTCATGTCCCGTTGGCCCTGGGCGCGTTATTACATTGATAAATGTACCGAAGGACTTAACTTCGGTAGAAGCCAAGAAGCTGGCTGAATTCGTCAATATGCTAGCCGTCAACTAAAAATCGAATCTTCAAAACGCTTCGCTAAAACTTACTTCACCGGCGACCGCGACTTGGTATGCCGAGACGCGGCGGTCGAAGAAGTTTGCGAGCTCACCTTTGACGTCGGTATCGCCCCCACGAGCGTGATCATCATCTTGCCGCCTGTGTTGAGATGTTTTTTATACCCCTCGGTCGCGTCGATCAAAGCGGTGGCGTTGAAGTGGCGATAGTGGTGTTTGATAAATTCTGTTACTGCGGCGTTCATAAGAAAATGCGAATAAGAAAAAATTGTCTCATCTCTTGCATTTAGGGTATTACGGAGTCCGAGTATATAATCGGAAACACACAATTTAGAAAATAGGGGGGAGAAACGGTCATGGCAGACAATGATATACAACCTCACAGGGAAGAGTACCTCTATCTCGCGAATCTCACTCATAACAGCGCTCTGATCGCATGGGGCGCGTTCTATTTTAACCTCAAAGGCGATCCCGATAACGGAAAATGGGAATTGATAGATGATAGTGATTTGGACGACTTCAATACATCTCGAACGAACTTGATTGGAGCAAGCTCGGCGCCGTATGCGGCGGACAATACGCCAGCCGAAGTAGAATTAATTGAAAAAGACACGGGCAACGCGCAACAAAAGTTGATAGGGGGCGCGAATCACGCCGTGTTCGAAGACCTCAAGCCGGACACGATATACACCTACCGAGTGAACGTAAACGGACAACAATGGGGAGCCGGACCGCTAATGGACTGGGACATAGAAGGAGATAAAGGGTTCATCCAGAGTCAGTCTTCATATGAAAATGAGTTTCGCACATTTCCCGATCCGGCCGAAGAATCTCCCAGCCTTGCTTTTGCAATACTCGGCGATTTTGGCACGGGAGTGCGAACTTCCAAAGAAGGCCGGTGTCAGCGTGATGTCGCAATGTCGTTCGCGCGAGCGGTTAAAGAGCATAATGTCCGCTTGATTCTCACGACCGGCGACAATATTTATCACAGCAGCAAACAGGGCAGCGGGGATGAGGATGACGATTGGTTCTTCACCTTTTATCAGCCTTATCGTTTTGTCATCAACCGTGTGCCCGTCTTTCCGGCGGTAGGCAACCACGACGATGGTGAGACTTTTGGGGAGTCGTCCGACGACCGCAGGCAGCTTTACGACAATATGTACATCAGAAACCGGTTCGACGGAGCGACAGAGACCGGCGATGCGTCGCTGATACCGGGGTTGTTCTACCGTGTGCGATACGGCGCCGACATCGAGTTCATCAGCCTTGACACCTCGAAGCAGAGGTGGCTTTTTGCGGAGCGGTACTTCAAGCACAAAAACCATCAGCCATTCATCGAATCCGCTTTCCCCGCCGACGGAGGGGCGGCGGCCAAATGGCGCATCCCGTTCTTTCACCACCCACCCTTCTGCGCCGGCCCCAGCCATTTCAATAAGGAATCGGTTGGCGATTACTTCATCCCGAAATTTGACCGCGCCGGAGTTCGAGCGGTCTTCTCAGGTCACCAGCACAATTTCCAACACTCGCTCGATAACGGCATTCACTATTTCGTCACAGGAGGGAGCGGGAAATTCGACAAGGACGCGCCACGCAAAAGCCACTTTGACAAAGCCAGGACGCAGGCGTGGGGCGGCAACGAAGAAGGTCATTTTGTGGTGGGCGAGATCAATGGGAACAGGATGACGGTGATCCCATACGGTCATCTCGCTAACAAGGCGCTCAGGCCGATCAAAATAAATGTGGTGACAGGCGCGCCGAATGTTCCGCCGTTTGAAGTGGAAGTTTGATTAGACGGTCTACAGTTACGCTCGGTGAAGTTCCAACTTTCCCGACAGGAATGTGGACTGTGTTCGTCCAGCCTTAACATTACCGCCCTAAAACATTCTTTCTTCCCGCCCCTTCAGTGCCTGATCAAAAGAGTGTTGCTTAGTCATAGTCGAATGGTTTGTGACACTTGCTTCGAAGCGGGCGTTATTGAGGACAGAACGCTTCGCTAAAACTAACCTCGCCCGCGACAGCGACCTGATAAGCCGAGACGCGGCGCTCGAAAAAGTTTGCGAGTTCCTGCACGTCCGCCAGATGCACCGAGAAAGAAATTCACCTTTTAGTGACAGCGGTCACACGCGCCCAATCGCGCCCGGGTGCAACATAAACATAGGCGGGTAGCTTACACGCCGGGTTCAGGCAAGGACGACCGCAACACTTGCGCTGCTAAACAGAACCGAAAGACGACCGGACGATGACGTACCCGCTTTAGGAGGTATCATTATGCGGTCGCATTCTTTTTTTTACACACCGATCATCGGTGGCCGGACGGCCATCGTGTTTCTATTACTCGTTTTTGCAATACTCGTTTTGTTTGTTCGGCTCGCTGGCGGACAGGGCACTCCGCCGGTGTTTGAGCTGAGATTTATCGGAGCCGGTTCGCCCTCAGGCATCAACAATCAGCGAACGGTTATCGGCTCGCGCCAGTTGGCCGGGAATTACGAGCCGCTCGTCAGCCTCGACGGAGCCCCGTGGACGGCACTGCCGGTTCCGCCCGGCTCGATGAGCACGTTCCCTACCGACATCAATGATCTTGGTGTCATTGTCGGTGTCTCATTCAGCCCTCAGTGGAACCCGGTCTCGGTCCGCTGGACACGCGGCACGAGTGGCTACGCGCTTGAGGTGCTGCCGATCATCGCGGGCGACACTTCATCGTACGCCACCGCTATCAATGATCTTGGCCAGATCGTCGGTGCTCGAAGTTCGCTTGGTTATCAGCCCACCGGAACCGGTTGGGTTTACACCGATGAAGGCGGGTTTAGGCGATTAACGGACTTTGGTTTCTGGGTCGCTCCGCGCGACATCAACAGCTCAGGGCTCGTCATCGGCGGGCAGGAGAGGCTAAACCTCGCTACCGGCCAGGTAGAGGTAACGGGTCAGGGCCCGTCGAACTATAACGCCGTGACCAGCGTCGCTATAAATTCAAGCGGCATGATGGCCGGTTCAGCGTGGCTGCGGTCCAGTTCGCTGAATATCGTATCGGTCTTTAGATACGTCAACGGAGTGTGGACCTATATTTACGGCACGACGCGATATGCGACGGCATATGACATAAACAATCTCGGCGATATCGGATACCGGGCTGGAACACGCGACAGCTAACCCCCGCAACATACCGGGTGACCGCTATGGCCTATGACACGCTCGGCAATGTCGCACGATCCGAGGCGAACGTAAATGTCGTCGCCGGTACGGCGTCAATAATGATCGTGAGTTCGATCAGGATGTATGCAGTGACGGAAACGGCGGGCACATCAGTTAACGCTGACGTCAATGTTGTCGACAACCGCGGAGCTCCTGTACAGGGAGCGGCGGTTACGGTCAGATGGCGAATGCCAAATGGCCAATCTCAGATACAGACCGGCGATACTAACGCCAAGGGCATCGCAACCTTCTCCGTGGCAGCGATGCGCGGACTATACAGGTTGACGATCTACGACCTTGTAAAAGCCGGGTTTGAGCTCGACCGATCCGCGAGTCAGATGAGCGCGAAATACTGGCGCTGAGCAACGTAGCTCAAAAATGGATAGAGCCCGGCCGATCGGTCGGGCTCTTCGCTTGCATAGATAATCCTGGATCTAAAACGCTTCGCTAAAGCTGACCTCGCCCGCGACAGCGACCTGATAGGCCGAGACGCGGCGCTCGAAAAAGTTTGCGAGTTCCTGCACGTCTTGCAGGTCCATAAAGCTAAACGGATTCTTGGCACCGTAGATCTTATTCATCCCGAGCATGACGAGCCGCTGGTCTGCGATGAACTCTAGGTACTGCCGCATGTCGGCGACTGAGAGGCCGGCGACGCCGCCCGAGAGAATGTCCTCGGCAAACTGCATCTCGCACTCGACGGCTTCGTCGAGCATCGTCGCGACCGAGCGTTCAAGTTCGGCGTCGAACAGCAGCGGCTCCTCGGTGCGCACTTTATTTACGACCTCGAAGGCAAAATTCATGTGCGCAGATTCGTCGCGAAACACCCAATTCGTGCCCGCTGCGAGACCGTGAAGCAACCCCTTTGAACGCAAAAAGTAAACGTAAGCAAACGCCGCAAAGAAAAACAGCCCTTCGATACAAGCCGCAAAACAGATAAGGTTTAACAAGAACATCTTGCGATCGCCCGGACTCTGGAGGCTCTCGAGATCGTTGATCGTGTCTATCCATTTCAGGCAGAAATCGGCCTTGGTCTTGATCGACGGAATACTCTCAACCGCCGCAAATGCCGCA
>JBJXFZ010000126.1:0-84034 GCA_046154245.1 Pyrinomonadaceae bacterium | reverse complement strand
GAAATGATGATCAGATGGGCGGCATTGTTCGTCGTCGAGAGCGTCGATGGGTTATTTGCGGTCACCGTTGGTGATTGCAAAAGACCACTATCCTCGACGCCATAAAAGATCCCCGATCGAGAAGATGGCATTTTTACCGTGAATGTCCCGCCGTTCTGAACGATCGGCAAGTTTGTCACGAGCGTCGGTTCGCCGTCGTAGGTCGTTTCAAAAACTCTGACATTCGCGCTTGAAAAGTTACCGAGATCGGCCCTCTTATAACCGGGTGTTGAGAATGTAACCCTGTTCTGGTCGGCCTGATACTTGCGAGGATAGCTAAACGTCGCGGTATCGAACATCGTAAGATCGCCCGCCGGGACCGAAGCCAATTCAAGCGAGTTGTTTCCCTCGACCAACATGCTCACAGGGATCGTATATGTGCGAGAATAACTTTCTCGCTGCTGGCCAGTGATGTCATCAAGCACGTTACCATTCAAGACTACGCGTGTCTGATGGGCCGTTTGAGAAAAGCCTTTCATCTTCAGCGTAAATGTCACCGTCGCCGCTGATGCAAGATCGACACCGGTCAACGTGATCGGAACCGTGGTTGGCATCGTCGTAACGATGCGTCCCCAGTAATTTTCGTCATCACCATTGATGAAGTCATAGAGGTAATTTGTTCTTTCTCTCTTCTCGGCAGAAAAACGGTAGTTATTCGTAACGACATTACCGGCAATGTTACGGAGGATGCGGGGCTGAATTCGTTTGCCCGCGGTCGAGTCCGCGATCAGGTAATACACTCGCGTGTCGCTCTCGACAGTATCGACCCCGCGGCCAAAGAATTCGATGTACTGGTCGCCGGCGCCGACTATGATCGCCTGTTCATTGCCCTCCATAAAGAGCCGCCAGTTTGCAGAGTTGCTGCCAACGTTAAATCCAGCCGCCTGTAGCTCCGCTCGCGTCACGCGAAACATCCCGGTTGAGCGGACGCCGATCTTTGCTCCCGGTTGTGATACGACCCATCGGTGAACCGTCTGATTTGGGGGCAAAAGCGATGCTTCATGTGTCTGCGACAGTTCCTTGGTCAGCAGAGGAGCTCCACTCGAGAGCAGACCGTTCGACCTTCTGAGATTCGGCTCAAGGGTGCCGTCGAACTTTGCGTTCACCGTGTCGCTAAAGACACGTCGTTCGCTGCTCATTTTCCAAGCCTGGATAACGTACTCGGCTCCGACCGTGCCTCGCTCGTCAAACAGCTCATAAGTTTGGCCGAAAGTAGGCTCTTTGACGTACTTGAGCGCGGCGCTCATCTTCAACGAGTCATTTACAGCTTCAAGGCCTTTCTCGCCGCGACGAAAGATCATAAAACCGGCATTGCCTTTCTCCTCAGCCATTTGCCAACGGATGAGAACGCCGTTTCCGTTTGTAAGAGCTTCGACATTTTCAAACCGCGCAAATTCGTCAGCGGCGAAGGTACCAACTGTTCGCCCTCGCGTCTTTTGTCCGAACAAAGGCGTAATCGAAGTGATAACGAGGGTCGCAAAAATGGCGACAGAGATAATTCTTTTCATTTTATTTAACTCCCAAAAGCCGGGAAGGGGCGGCTCGAATGTTTTCTCAAACCGATAACGGCAAATCTATCATTATTCAACCATGTTTACAAGGATTTTTACGCGATCAACTGGCTGAGAACATACGGCAGAATGCCGCCGTTCTTGTAATATTCTATCTCGATCGGCGTATCGATCCGTAGGGTCAATGAAACGTCGATTCTATCGCCATTTTCACGAATAATTGTTAGCCCAACGTCCTGCCGAGGCTTAACTTCGCCGGATCCGAGCCCGTTGAGATCAAAAGTCTCGCTACCATCGAGGCCGAGCGAGAGAGCAGACTGCCCTTCTTTGAATTGCAGCGGCAAAACGCCCATGCCGACGAGGTTCGAGCGGTGAATTCGTTCAAAGGACTCAGTGATGACCGCCTTTACGCCCATCAACGCAGTGCCCTTTGCGGCCCAATCGCGCGAACTGCCCGTGCCGTACTCCTTGCCCGCAAATATCATGAGCGGCGTATTCTCAGCCCTGTACTCGACTGCAGCGTCGTAGATGGTCATTTCGGCCCCGTCCGGCTGATGTTTTGTATAGCCGCCCTCGGTCGGCGAGACCATTAAATTCTTAATGCGTACATTCGCAAATGTCCCACGCAGCATCACACGGTCATTACCACGTCGCGATCCGTATGAATTAAAGTCCGCCGGTACGACACCGAGTTCCTGTAGATATTTCCCTGCCGGTGAATTTGCCTTGATCGCTCCTGCCGGCGAAATGTGATCGGTCGTCACCGAATCGCCAAAGATCGCCAAAGCTCTCGCGCCGGTAATATCCCCGAACCCGCCGGTTTTATTCCCAAAATTTTCAAAAAATGGTGGTTCTTGAATATACGTCGAGTCGGCGTCCCACTCATAGATCTGTCCAACGCTCGATTCTATGTCGTTCCAGAGAGGGTTTTGCTCGGCAAACTCCGAATAGAGCTTTTTGTAAACCGTTGGATCGAACGCCGCCGAGAGCATTTCTTTGACTTCATCGAGCGACGCCCAAATGTCTTTGAGAAAAACGTCGTTTCCGTCCGCGTCCTGGCCTATCGGATGAACATAGACATCCTTAACGACCGTACCGGCGAGAGCGTATGCAACGACGAGCGGAGGCGACATGAGAAAGTTTGCCTTTATGTTCTGGTGAACACGAGCTTCGAAATTGCGATTACCCGAAAGCACGGACGCCGCGATTATGTCGTTATCGACGATCTCCTCCTCTATCGACGGATCAAGCGGTCCTGAGTTGCCGATGCAGGTCGTACAGCCATAGCCCACAAGATCGAAACCGATCTCATCGAGATATTGCTGCAAACCGGTCTTTTGCAGATATTCAGTAACGACCCTCGATCCCGGGGCGAGTGACGTCTTTACATACGGCGGTGGTTTTAACCCGCGCTCGACAGCCTTTTTAGCAACAATTCCGGCGGCGATCATAACGGCGGGGTTTGACGTGTTCGTACACGACGTGATCGCCGCGATCAGCACATCGCCGTTGCCAACAGTTGTATTAACCGTTGAGACATCCGCGGCCAGAAACTCGACGCGATCGGGGGTCGGCCGATTGTTCATCATCTCGACCTCGGTCGCGACGTTAGTGTTTTCCGGTGAGACAGTGCTGTGAACCGATTCTGGAGCGGAGACCACTGCCTGTTCGCCGCCGCCGGCGATCTCGCCATTCGCGGCATCGCCCATCGTCACGGGGTAGCGCTTCTCAAGATCCTCGGCCTGTTTGCCATAGCCGCCATCAGCAACGGATTTTGTAAACAGCTCGGTAAAACGGTCGTCAAGTTGGGCAAGATCGATACGATCCTGAGGACGCTTTGGTCCCGCTACCGCCGGAACTACGCCGGCTAGATCGAGATCGTACGAGGTCGAGTAATCAACCTCATCAGCGCGCGGGATACCGAACATGTCCTGAGCCTCATAGTAATTGCGGATAGTCGCAATGTGGTCGGCATCACGACCTGTGTTAGCAAAATACTCGAGCGTCTTTTCGTCTGTCGGGAAAAATCCCATGGTCGCACCGTACTCGGGCGCCATGTTCGCGATCGTCGCTCGGTCGGTGGCCGCCAGAGCCGCGGCTCCTTCGCCGTAAAACTCTACAAACTTGCCTACGACGTTTGCTTTGCGGAGCATTTCGGTGATTCGCAAAACGAGATCGGTCGCGGTCGCGCCTTGCGGCAATTCACCTGAAAGATGCACGCCGACGACATCGGGCGTAAGAAAGTAAACCGGCTGACCGAGCATTCCGGCCTCGGCCTCGATACCGCCAACGCCCCAACCGACGATACCGACGCCGTTTATCATGGTCGTATGCGAATCCGTTCCGACAAGCGAATCGGGAAAATAAACGCCGTCTCGCTCAAAGACGCCTTTTGCCAAATATTCGAGATTGACCTGGTGAACGATACCGATGCCCGGCGGCACGACTCTAAAACCGTTAAACGCCTGAGTTCCCCACTTTAAAAAGCGGTAGCGCTGGTCGTTGCGCTTGAACTCCATCTCCATATTGCGTTGATAAGCGTCGTCACTACCCGCAAAATCGACCTGCACGCTGTGATCGATGACGAGATCGACCGGCACCAGCGGCTCGATAACCGACGGATCTTTGCCCAGTCGCTTTACCGCGCTGCGCATGGCTGCAAGATCGACAAGCAAAGGTACGCCGGTAAAATCCTGAAGAACCACACGCGCGACCACGAACGGGATCTCCTCGGTACGCTCTTCGTCGGGCTTCCAGGCCGCGAGCGCCCGAATATTCGCCTCACTCACCTTTTTGCCGCCGTCAAAATTGCGGAGCACGCTCTCCAAAACGATCCGGATCGAGACCGGCAAGCGCGAAATCTTGCCGATTCCCTCGCGCTCAAGCTGTGGCAGCGAGTAAAATACGCCATCCCGACCGTCGCCCGTCCTAAAAGTCTGCCTCGTGCCGAATAGCTCGTGTGTAATAGTCATTATCGTTAATGTTGTTCAAACGATGATTATAAAAGCCTTTCGCGACGATTACAAAAGCGCCTCTCGATGACGGTTCGAGCGAGCTCCGCGGCCGCACCCAAATTGTGCAACACGCAAAACTCAGGATCTCGGTCTTTACACCCGATACCCCACTCGTTATACTTTGAAAACGTCGATTAGCAAGGCGCCTTCGTCTATCGGTTAGGACGCGAGGTTCTCAACCTCGAAAGAGGGGTTCAATTCCCCTAGGCGCTACCAACAAACAGTTGGCAGTGGACAGTGTGCGGTGGTCTGAAAAAGACCGTTGCCCAAACTGACCACGGGCCACTGGGCACTGAACACTAAAGCAATGATCGTCACGACCGGAATTGAGATCGAGGGCAAGCAGGTCGCTCAGTATCTGGGCGTCGTTCGCGGCATCGTCGTTCGTGCGACCGGTATTGCGCGCGGCTTTGTCGGCGGGCTGAAATCCATCGCCGGCGGCAACATCGAGGAGTGGTCGCACGTTTGCGAGCAGGCGCGAATGGAGGCCTTTAACCGCATGGTGCAGCACGCCCACGAGATCGGGGCCGACGCGGTGATAGCCATGCGCTACGACGCAACGGAATTCTCACAAGGCGCCACCGAGGTACTCGCCTACGGCACCGCGGTCAAGCTAAAGTAATATCGAAACACCTGATCCCGATCCTCCTCACCGATTTTTACGGCAAACCCACGAGCAGAAGCGCGAATCTCTAGGGCGTAAGTTCACGCTCTACCCCGATTTCAGAAACGAGAGGATCAACGATGAAAACAATTTCGACATTCATTCTATTGACCGCCATCGCGTCGATGGTTGTGTTTGCGACGGGCTGTCCCGATCGCAAATCGATCGCCGACATCGAGGCAAATCCCGGCAAATACGCCAACAAAGAGGTCGTCGTGGCCGGCACTGTGCGTGACAGCTACGGGTTTGGCATTCCGGGCACAAACATCGGCGGCGGTGCATACAAGCTCGACGATGGCACGGGCTCTATCTGGGTGTTCGTCACCGACGGCAACGTTCCTTCAAAGGGCGCACAAGTGGGCGTCAAAGGCACCGTCGGCAGCGGCGTCAACTGGAAAGGCCGCAACTATGGGCTCGGCATCTACGAAAAGGATCGCCGCTATAAGAAGCGGTAGTTGCGACAGAATTGGATTTCGGTAGAATTCGCTGAAGGCGAAACGTAAATTAGCTTGGGGTGGAGCAAAGCGAAACCCCAAGAAAACTGACAAACAATATTCCGACTCTGCAGGGGTCTCGTAGCCAATGAGTGTTACGCGACTCTTTCAGAGTCGGGATATTTTTTTTACACTGTCTCCTAGGGCTTCCGTTTCGCTACGCTCACTTTGCCCTTGGCTAATTTACGTATCGCCTTTGGCGAATTCTGTATTCCTCGTGCCTATGAATTCGATTCTTGCAGCTTTTGACCGTCAATTTGTTTTGCTCGATGAGGGTTCGCGCGAGCTGCTCGGCAAGATAGACGACGCACAGCTTTTTGCGAGGGTCGCCGACACCGGTTCGCTGAGCGGCGCAAGCGTCGGCGAATACATTCTGCGTTCGGCTGCGATGGTTGAAAAAACTTTTGGCGGAATAACGACACGGCTGTGGGACGACCCGTTCGAGTGGACCCTGCCCGAGAAACTCTCGGACAAAGCCGCCGTCTTAAATTACCTTGACGAAGTCGAGACAACGCGCGCGAAGGGATTTGCGTTCTTCACGTCTGATGACGATCTGCGACGCGAAATCCCCGCTCCCGAAACACTGACCCCTATCATCGATATACTTCTCGACACTCTAGTTAAAGCATCGGACTATCAAGGCCGGGCCGTCGCTGTATCAGTAGCTCTGCGTCAGTAGCCCGCACGTAAGTAAGGGCGCCCGTCAGCGCTGGAGGCCGCCTTCCTGGCGGCCGGCCTACTAACACGCTCTGCTTTTATTGCACATCGAACCTTTTCGTGTAAGAATTCGTTTAGAAAACGACCATGCATTGCCCTAGTTGCGGACAACAACAAATAAATAACGACAGCAAGTTCTGCTCGCGTTGCGGTCTGCCGCTCGGCACGATCGCCGAGGTGGTTGCTCACGGCGGCTACCTGCCGCAGCTCGCGCAACTCGCCGAGATGCATCACAAGAAACCCTTCTTCTCAAAAAAGAACGGCGTCACCTTTGGCATCATCTGGTTTATTTTTTTGACGATGTTTATGACCGCGATGCTCGGAATACTCGACGCCCCCGAAGAACTGATCGCTATTGTCGCTGTAACAGGTGTCTTTGGCGCAATGATGATCATCATCGGCTCGC
Source organism: Pyrinomonadaceae bacterium (assembly GCA_046154245.1). Taxonomy (GTDB): domain Bacteria; phylum Acidobacteriota; class Blastocatellia; order Pyrinomonadales; family Pyrinomonadaceae; genus OLB17. The sequence goes on along the minus strand of JBJXFZ010000126.1, from coordinate 77,189 downwards.
TCGTAGCCCTGCCGAGTTCAAAGCCACCGGGTCTCATCGCTAACGCCGTTCCGATCAAGTCAGATCGGCTAAATCCGGCAGGGGCTCAGCCCGCTCTTCCGCCGCAACAATCGCAACCCGTCGGCTATTATCCCGCACCGGGCGTTGGCAATTGGCGCGACACGAACGACCTGCAGCCGACGAGCGTCACTGAGAGCACGACTCGCCTTCTTGACAAGGAAGGAAGCTAGTATGTTTTGTCCACAATGCGGACAAGAGCGGATTTCGAGCGAGACGAATTATTGTTCGCGATGTGGTCTCTTGCTCACACCTGTCAATGATTTACTTAAAGTGGGCAGCCTCGTTCCCTCGACAAAATCGACATCTCTCGTCCAGTCACCGAGAAAGCGAGGGTTAAAGCAAGGGCTTTTTATGTTCCTGCTTACGTTCTTGTTTGTTCCGCTCGCCGGTATGATCTCACTCGCGGCAAATGTCGAGCCAATCGCTGCGGGCATCGCCGCTGTTTTCTTTTTTATTGGTGGCCTGTTGAGAATGGCGTATGCCGTAATGTTCGAATCAGGTGACCCGGGTGCTCCAACGCTTGAGGAAAAAGCTCTCGCAGGCATGGCTGCGTTGAAATCGCCTCGAACTAAGCACGCGTCGCTTCCGTCTCACAGCTCTGAACCGATCGCGACTTTTATTCCTCCGTCCTCCGGCAATTGGCGTGACACGAACGACCTGCAGCCCACGAGCGTCACCGAGAGCACAACTCGCCTTCTAGATCAAAAAGAGTCAGGTCAATAACCAACAGCCAACCCATCGCTGCGCGAGTCGATCGCTCCGAGCCGAACACCTTTGTCATCGATCATAATTCCGGTTGCCGATGCGATGTAGCCGGGACCGCCGGCAAATGTGTGACCGTAGCCGGTGAGAACGTTCATTGTGTCGGGCGACATACCGTAGGGCTCGTAATTGATCTGATCCGGCAGCCACTGATGATGGATCCGCGGAGCGTCGATCGCTTCTTGTATATCCATGTCGTGATCGATGACATTGATGACCGTCTGCATAACGGCGGAGATGATACGCGGGCCGCCACGTGCCCCGACGGCAAACCACAGCGAACCATCTTTCTTTAACACGATCGTCGGCGTCATCGACGATAGCGGACGTTTTCCCGGCTCGACCTTATTCCTCTCGCCTTGCACCAGCCCAAACATATTCGCTCTGCCGGGACGCGCCGCAAAATCGTCCATCTCGTCGTTCATCAAAACGCCCGTGCCCTTGATCGTGACGCGCGAGCCGTATAGGTCGTTGATGGTGTATGTGTTGGTCACGACCGTGCCGTCCCGATCAACAACGGTGTAGTGTGTCGTTTCCATCGGCTCAGCGCCGCTTGCCTCGCCAAACTTAATATCGCGGCTGGCCGACGCGCGCGTTAGGTCGATCGACGCGCGTCTCTGCTGGGCGTATTTTTTGTCGATGAGTTGCGCGGCAGGCACGTCCGCGAAATCAGGGTCGGCCATGTATTCGGCGCGATCGGCAAAGGCTCGCCGCATCGACTCAGCAAGCACGTGATACTTCGCCGCGGAATTCGCCTGCATTTTCCTGACGTCGTAGTGTTCGAGGATATTCAAAACCTGCATCATGACCACTCCGCCCGAGCTCGGCGGCGGCATCGAAATAACCTTGTGGCCGCGATAGCTACCCTCAAGCGGCGTTCGCTCTTTTGCAACATAGTTTTTGAGATCGTCGAGCGTGATGAGACCGTTGTTGGCTTTCATATCGTCGGCTATGAGCCGTGCGGTCCTGCCCGTATAGAATTCACGCGCTCCGTGACGCTCGATGCGTGCCAAGGTTGCGGCGAGTTCCGGCTGTCGAAGCACATCGCCTTCCTCAAAAAACTTACCGTTGTTTAGAAAGATCCGCTTACTGTCCTCATAATCCTCCAGCGTGTCTTTATACGATTTGAATAACTCGGCCAGGCGATGACTCAGAACATAACCGTTTTGCGCGATAGCGCGCGACGGACGAACAAGATCGGCCCAACGCAGTTTGCCGGAGCCGTATTTCTTGAAAGCCAGGTCAAAGCCCGCGAGCGTTCCCGGTACGCCCGACGCCCGATAGCCGACGGTCGACGAGCCTTCGCCGCGAACAAGCTCGCCTTTGCCATCAACAAAAATGTTCCTGTGAGCGGCCTTTGGCGCCATTTCGCGATAGTCGATCGCACGCGTCTCGCCATTGGTTTTGCGAATAAGCATAAAGCCGCCGCCGCCGATATTCCCGGCCTCGGGATAAACAACTGCAAGCGCAATACCGACCGCGATCGCGGCATCGACCGCGTTGCCGCCTCGTCTCAAAACATCGACGCCGATCTTCGACGCAAGCTCGTGCTGCGACGCGACCATCGCATGTCGCCCGCGCACCGGCGCAGGCGCCGCTTGAATGAACCGCCCTGATGGTAGAAAGACAAAGTTAAGAGCAAAGAGTGCGAGTAAAGAAAGAAAAACGCGACCTATTTTTGATCTCATAACGGCACTCTAACAAATGTTAATTTTCATCACAAACCCGACACGCTTTCTTATTTACGGCAAAAGAGTTATATTCACTTTTGCATTAAGACACATGAACGACGACGGCAGTAGTAGAAATGGAACTCAGACGGTTTTTGCCGAAAAGTTACGCGCAATCCTTGCGCCGCTTTATGTCGCGGCTACGGCGCAGCCTGTCTGAATATCGTTTTTACGCCTACCTTGCTGTCCTCGGCCCCGGAATAATCGCCGCAAATGCGGGCAATGACGCTAGCGGAATCGCAACCTACTCGACCGTGGGTGCGGAGTTTGGCTACTCGCTGCTATGGGTTTTTGTGCCGATGGTGGTGTCCTTGATCGTCGTGCAGGAAATGTGCGTACGAATGGGCGTCGTAACGGGCCAGGGCCTCGCCGATCTGATTCGAGAACAGTTTGGAGTTCGTTGGACGGCTCTCGTAATGCTCGCACTGCTCGTCGCAAACACCGGCGTTATTATTTCAGAATTTGTCGGTATCGCTCAGGCGTCTGAGCTTTTCGGCATCTCGCGCTACATTACCGTGCCGGTGACGGCCGGACTCATCTGGTGGCTCGTCGTAAAGGGCTCGCAAAAACGTGTCGAGCGCGTTTTTCTCGCAATGTCCCTCGTGTTTCTTACATACGTCGCATCCGCGTTTCTCGCAAGGCCCGATTGGACAGCTGTGGGCGAGAGTTTCACATCGCCGCATCTCAGTAGCGAACCGAATTATCTGTTCATGTTGATGGCTCTCATCGGCACGACGATCACGCCGTTCATGCAGGTATATGTGCAGTCATCGGTCGTCGAAAAGCAGATGGATGTCGAAGATCTGCCGGTCGTTCGCGCCGACGTGATCGTCGGAACGATCTTCGCGTGCGTGATCGCGGCGTTTATCGTCATCTCGGCGGCGGCGACGCTCCACTATCAAGGAATCACGACCATCGATTCGGCAGCGACCGCGGCTGAGGCGTTCGTTCCCGTGGCCGGCGTGTATGCAAAGTATCTTTTCGGCGTCGGTTTGTTTGGCGCCGCTATGCTCGCCATGGGCGTGTTGCCGCTCGCAACGGCTTACAGCCTGAGCGAAGCTCTCGGTTTTGAAAAAGGGGTGTCGCGTTCGTTCCGTGAGGCGCCGATCTTTCTCGGAATATTTACATCGCTCATCGTTGTCGGCTCGCTAGTCGCGTTGATCCCCGGCATTCCGCAGATCCGTCTCCTGCTTGTCACGCAAAGCATCAACGGACTTCTGTTGCCGGTGCTGCTCGTCGCCATAGTTTTGCTTGCGAGTAACAGCGAAATAATGGGCGAACACCGCAACGGCAGGGCCTACAAACTTTTTGTGTGGCTGATAACTTTGACGATCGCGGCATTGTCGTTAGCATTGATTGCAAAAACAATTGCTGGTATGTTTTAGCCACTGGAATGAAATCTTCTGAATTCTATAAAAGACTGGTCTCGACCGCGCTTATGATTGCCGTTTGTTCGGCGATACTGTTCTTCCTCTCGGCCTTCGATAACGCAATCCTCGCCGCGTTCGACAGCATGGAGATGGTCGGCAGCATCGTCGAGACGCTGTTGAAGATCCTGCGAATTTGTCTCGGCATGGCGATCGTCATCGCCATCGTCCGATTTGTCACGTACCTGATATTGCAGGCAAAAATGCGCGGCTCGACCGAATCCGAGGTGTCGTCGCTAGTGAAAACGGTCTTCTCGATTATTGTTTACATAATCGCGTTCTTCATCATATTTCAGCGTATTTATCCCGATGTCTCGCTCGCACCGCTATTCACCGGCTCAACGATCATCGGTATTGTTGTCGGTCTCGCTCTGCAGGACACGCTCGGTAACTTGTTTGCCGGATTGGCGTTGTCGGCCGATCAGCCGTTTCAGGTTGGCGATGTGATACTGATTCCCGGTCGAGGCGAAGGTGTGATCGAACACGTCTCGTGGCGCGGCGTTAAGATCAGGACGTTTCAAAATAAACTCCTGATCATCAGCAACTCCGTGCTCGGCAAAGAGATCTTTGAAATCGCGCCAAAAAACAATCTCAACGCCAGGCTCGTTTTCTTTAATACGGTCTACACCGACTCGCCGGCAAAGACAATTTCCGCCGTGCGTGAGGCCGTCCGTCAGGTCGAGAATGTCAGCCCAAAGATTCGCCCGATTGTCCGAGTGCGCAACCTCGCGGCCGACGGCATCGATTGGGAGGTGAAATATTGGCTCGAAGATTACCGTCAGCAGCACGACACGGACGCCCTTGTCAGGCAGCGGATCTGGTACGTGTTTCAGCGCGAGAAGATACATTTCGCCTATCCGACTCGTACGATTTACATGGAGCAAAAACCCGAAGAAATCGCTCCCGAAGAGATCGTTAACACTCATGCAGAGCGCCTCAATCGGGTGTCGATCTTCGGCCCGCTTTCTGACGAAGAGATCGAGCGGCTGGCGAATGTATCTACATCGAGGGTTTACGCTCCGGGCGAGGCGATTGTCTCGCAGGGTCAGGAAGGCAATTCGATGTACGTCATCATTCGAGGTACGGCCAAGGTTCAGATACCGGAAAAGACGTATCAAAAGACGATCGGGACACTAAAAGAAAATGATTTTTTTGGCGAAATGAGTTTGCTCACCGGCGAGCCGCGTTCGGCAAACGTCATCGCTCACGAGGAAACCGAAGTAATGCGCATCGACAAAGAAGGCCTAAAACCGATCTTCGAAGCCAACCCGGAACTAGTCGACTCGGTCAGCGAGCTTGTCGAGGAGCGTCGCGAACTGCTGCGCGTTCAAGCCGAAGCCGCGGCACAGGAAGGAGAATCCTCACAAACAAAAAAGGGCGTTATGAAATCGATCAGAGGATTTTTTGGTTTGCGGTAGCGCAAACTACTATTTTGCAGAAGCCCGCACGAAGTAAGGGCGCCCATCGCGGCTGCAGGCGCCCTTACTGCGTGCGGGCTTCTGCAACAGCAGGATCAATACCCGCAGTGATAATTCGAGCCTTCGAAGACGTTCTTCCACGCTGCGCCGTCTTTTGCGTAAACATTAAAACCGGCTCCCTCGAATGACTGGATGTATGTGAAAACTTCGCTCACGCCGTCGCCGTTGTAATCGAACGCGTCGAGCAGCAGTTCGTGATAAACGCCTTCGTCAACGTTTTTTATGTCGCCGCTCATCGTGTTCGCCTGATCGATCGGGCGATAGTCTTTAAAGCCGAACGCGTACTTGCCGTTACTTCCCTTTGCCGCTATAAAAAAGAGCAAGGCGCGCGTCAGGTTGTCGATATCAACCCAAAACGTACCGACGAATTCAGGCTTGCCGTCATTCTCCAGATCGAGAGCAGTGAGGTTGTGATACTTGAGCGTTTTTGGCGTGAGATTTTGCGCTACGAATTCCGCTTTTACGAGGGCCTCGATCTCAGTCCGCTCGGACGGCGTCGGCCGGCGTCGCACGCTCTTCGCATTCTTGATGACCGCATTTGTCGCGAGACCCATGACTAGACCTTTGAGCGGCGTCTTTGTCGCTTTCGTCACGGCATTCGCCATGTTCCGGGAGCATTCGGCATTTACATCCGAACTTTTCACCGTAACCGTGCCGCCATGCGCGCCGCCAAACACGAGTTTGTAGGCCGTGCCCGCCTTGTAATAGGTCTTGTTAAAAGCCGCAATTATACTTGTGTCGTCACTGCCGTCGACGGGATTCTCAAGTACGCCTTTGTTGACATAGGCGATCGGCTCAAGCATCGCGCCGTCATTGAGGACCGCGAAGACTATTGATTTTGTAGGTTTGGGGGCGGGTTTCTTCTGCGCAAAAACGACGAGGCTGCAAGCGAGGGATATGCACTGGGCGGCAACGGCGAATTTAAGTAAAGGCTTTCTCATGAGTATTCTTCAAGCTCCTTTGCGTTCTTTGCGTGGAGAGGCTTTCGTGTCCGCAGCCGGTGTCCGTAGCCAGTGTCCGTAGCCCGCGTGTTAACAAGGGCTACCGTTGCGCATATTCTTTGGTAGCCCTTACTCACGTGCGGGCTACGGACACGTGCGGGCTACTGACTCACTTTCTGCGAAGTTGATTTCCCTTGCATAAACTGCAGCAGATACTCGCGGCCGCCGGCCTTACTGTCCGTTCCGCTCATGTTAAAACCGCCAAACGGATGCACGCCAACGAGTGCGCCGGTGCATTTGCGATTTAAATAGAGATTGCCGACATGAAAGTCGCGCCGGGCTTGATCGAGACGTTCCTGCGAGGACGAATAAACGGCTCCGGTCAAACCAAACTCCGTGTCGTTCGCGATCTCGATCGCGTGATCGTAGTCGCGCGCCTTTATCACGGCGAGCACAGGCGCAAAAATTTCTTCCTGCTCGATCGTCGCTCCCGGGGCGACGTTGTCGATGATCGTCGGCTCGATAAAAAAGCCCTCGCTATCGTCACCTTTACCGCCGGTGAGAACCGTGCCGCCCTCGTCGACGCCCTTTTGTATGTAACCGAGTGTTGTATCGAACGAGCGTTTGTTGATGACGGCCGCGACGTTCGTTTCGCCCTCAGTGGGTTGGCCGATATTGAGTTTCCGCGTCAGATCAACGATCTTTTCCATGAGCGGAGCGTGAACTTTTTCGTCAACGATTAGGCGCGAACACGCCGAACATTTTTGGCCCTGGAAGCCGAATGCGGCAGCAACAACGCCGCTCGCGACCGCATCGAGATCGGCCGCGTCATCCGCGACAACGATCGCATCTTTTCCGCCCATTTCGGCGACGACGCGTTTGATCCAAATCTGGCCGGGACGAGCCTTTGCTGCTTCCTCGTTAATGTGCAAACCCACGCCTTTCGAACCGGTGAACGAAATAAAGCGCGTCTTCGGGTGCGTAACCATTGCTTCGCCGGTCTTCGCAGAGCCGCTGATAAAGTTTACGACGCCTTTCGGCAGACCGGCTTCTTCAACGATCTCCATGAACTTTGCTGCTATTGTCGGACTATCGGAGGATGGCTTTAACACAACGGTGTTCCCGGCGACGACCGCGGCCATCGTCATTCCGGCCATGATCGCGAGCGGAAAGTTCCACGGCGGAATGACCGCGCCAACGCCGAGCGGTATGTACTCAAATCGATTCTTCTCACCCGCGATGGGCGTAACCGGCTGTTCATCGGCCCAGCGGAGCATCTCGCGACCATAAAACTCACAGAAATCTATCGCCTCGGCGGTGTCGCCATCCGCCTCGGCCCACGTTTTAGACACCTCAAAAACCATCCACGCGGACAGCTCGTGCTTACGCGTGCGCATAGTGTCAGCGATCTTAAACAGATACTCTGCACGCGTCGCAGGAGCAACATTCTTCCATGTCGCAAAAGCGTCGCTCGCCGCCGCGATCGCCTTTTCGACGAGTGCCGACGCGTCGGCATCGCCCTCAGAGAATACGCCGACGACCTCACTGGTCTTCGCCGGATTAATGCTGTGAAACTTTGAGCCGAGCGAGATCTTTTCGCCGTTAATAACGACCGGATACTCGCGGCCGAGCTCGCTACGCACCTTTTCGAGCGCGGAGCGCATCGCGTCTGCGTTCTCGGGCTTTGAAAAGTCTGTAAAAGGTTCGTTTCTAAATTCGTCCAATGTTTTTTGTGTCTGCATATATCTTAAAGAGGAGCCACTAAACCATACTAACAATCACGAAAAATGAGGTCATTATTCACGCGCCTTTTAGTGTATTTTCGTGACTAATTCCCTACGGATTCCGCTGCCGTCGCATCTCACGCCGTTCCCATTCGTCTAGCATCTCAGGGTAAACAGGCGGAGTTTCGTGCTGCCACCCGACTACGAATCGCGGCTCCTGGCTGTCGTTCTTATGTTTCACATAGCTGAGGATAAGCACCCAACCAAGCGTGAGATACTTGTTGAGATCGACGCTCGAGCTAAGCTCAGCGGTAAATCGCGTGTCTTGTATTTTCAAATCTTCTAGTTCCACTTACCTGTATTTTGTAATGCTCTGATCTTACGCTTTGCTAGCTGGCGTTTTAGCGGCGACATTCTGTCCAGAAAAACAATGCCATCGCAATGATCGGTCTCGTGCAAAATGCATCGCGCCGCAAGATCGCTCACGTCAAGCTCGAACTTTTCGCCCTTGACGTTCTGTGCGCGGGCGATGACGCGCATTTCGCGTTTTACCACCTGAAAAAGCCCCGGAAACGACAGGCAGCCTTCTTCGCCGACCTGTTCGCCCTCGATTGAGACGATCTCGGGGTTGATGAGCACGTGTCTTTCCCTCGCCCGGTCGTCCGTTTCGGGCGTGTCCATGACAAAAAGCCGTTTTGAAAGACCGACTTGCGGTGCCGCGAGGCCAACTCCACCGGCCCGTTCCATCGTTTCGAACATATCCGCGGCCAGCCGTTCCATCTCGGCCCCGAACTCATCTTCTCCAACGGGGCGTCCGACCTCAAGCAAAACCGGCTCGGGATAATGAACTATTGGCAGCAAAGGCATTCCGTTTATTTTACGTGTAAACCTTGATAATGCCAACAATAAAGCCGTCAATAGTGAGTTTTAGTGAGAAAATCCGAGCGGTGTCGCCGAAGGCGACCAACAATAATGCCTAGGGAGAAGCAAGTGGAACGAGCGAATCCCTAGGATAGATCGTAGAATTAGCCCGTCGCTGAAGGCGACGAACCCGCTCATCCCAGTTGCTCCCCTTCAGGGAGCGATTGCATTGTCGACCAATACCTAGGGTTACGCTCATTTCATTCGCTCACCCCAGGCTATAATATTCGTCACCTTCGGCGACAACAATGTCATCTATTGGTCTACAACAGTAAGCTCTCAGTTACAACCGCTTTACGATTACAAGCGTAATATCGTCATTTGCGGGTGCCGTACCGGTGAAATCAGAGAGAGCGGACTCGACCTTGTCGCGCAATCCTGAGGCCGACGCCTTGATATTCACTCGAATTACGTCCTTCAGGCGGTCAAGACCGAATTCATCCTCGTTTAGGTTGTTGGCTTCCGACACTCCGTCGGAATAGATCACGAGCGCATCGCCGCTATTTAACATAGCTTCGCCGGCCTCGTAATCGCCGACAACCATGAGTCCGAGGGGCATTCCGCCCGACTCGAGCTGCTCTACACGGCCATCGGCGCGAGCGAGCAGCGGCGGGTTGTGGCCCGCGTTTATGAAATTCAGCTCACCCGTCGCGGGCTCAAGCTCCGCGATAAACAACGTCACAAAACGATTGGTCGGCGTGTTTTTTACCAGGTACTCGTTGATCAGGTTGATGCTCTCGCCGATGGGCGTATTCGCGGCGATCTGGCCGTGAATTGCCGCGTGCAGGCTCGACATCAAAAGAGCGGCCGCGGTTCCCTTGCCCGAGACGTCGCCGAGCGCGACGAGCATCTTGCCGTCCTCACGCGGGATAAAATCATAATAGTCGCCGCCGATCTCGTAACACGAAAACGAAATACCCTGAAACTCATAGCCCTCAACGATCGGCGGGCCCGACGGCTGAAACGTCTGCTGGATCTCGGCGGCGAGTTCGAGTTCGCGCTCCATGCGTTCACGATTTATGCGTTCGTCTACAAGACTGGCATTCTCGACGCGGATCGACGCGACCGACGCCAGCGTTGTCAGAATATCGAGATGCTCCTTCTTAAAAGTAACCTGATTTGTCGGCGAATCAGCGTAGATCAGGCCAAAAACGTGGCGTTCATCGACGCTCAGCGGCACAGCGAGAACAGAGAGTATGCCCTGCAGCATGATCGTCTCGGTTCCAAACTTCGGATCGTGCTGCGCGTCGGAGGTAAGCACTGATTTACCGTTAACGACGACCTCTGACATTACCGCTCGGCTAATACGGATCTCGCTGATTGGTTCGTCCACGCCTCGCGTACGAGCGACTCTTATCTCCATCTCGCCTTTGCCGTCATCGCCGCGAAGCATAATAACAACACGCTCGGCCGGCACCGCGTCAAAAACAAGCGACGCAACTTGTTGCAGAGTTTCGTCAAGACCGGTTGATGACAACAGCGCCACGCCTACCTTGCTTATCAGGCCAAGCAGGTCTGAACGCGAGGAAAGATGAGAATCGAGAATTTCGGATGTCGGTGTCTTTAGCGCGGGCAGCGAGATGGTATTCGACGGATCGAGCCGGTCGGTCGCATCGGCGATAAGACGGGCGCTTACCGTGTGCGGCGTCATGATCTCGTCGAGAAAACGGAGCTTCGTTTCACCGATCTGGATCTCGCCACCGGGATGCAGCGGCTGCGTATCAGTGACGATCTTTCCGTTGAGCTTTGTTCCGTTTGCCGAACCCAGATCGAGCAGCCAATAGTTGTCCCCTTCCTGGCGAATCTCGGCGTGCAGACGCGACGCGAACGCGTCCGGGATACAAATGTCACTACGGGCCGAACGGCCGATCGTCGTGCGAAGTCGCCCGAGCGGGAAGGTGTCCGCAGTTCCATTCGAATGAATGATGTTCAAATGCGCCATACTTAACAGTGGTCAGTGGTCAGTGGTCAGTTGGCGGTCGGTTTCGCACGCTCGCTCGCTCCCTCACTCACTCACTCAATCTCTACTCTCAACTCTCAATTCTCAATTCTATTCTTCCGCCCGCGAACTACCATCGTTCCCGCGATGTAATCGTGAAGAGCGCGACCTTTACTGCTGAATACCGAAAACACAAAACCCAACCCACCACTGCACAAGGTCAGTGCGTAGCCAAAAATATTTCGAATCAAGATCGAAAATAGATCGGGTCGCGAGCCGTCGTTCTTTACAATGTGCATCCCAAAGATCATTTTGCCTAAGCTTTGACCGTTCACCAACGGCAGCAGCAGGTTGTTTACGACGACGAGTATAAAACCGATGATCCAAATCGTGTAGCCTATTTGATCGGGCGTGCCCGTATCACTAAGAAAGCGAGCCAGCACGAGCCACGTAACCGGTAGCAGCAAAAAAACAAGGTAATCGACAGAGAGCGCCGCGATGCGGAGAGCAAACGGGGCCTTGAGGCTCTCGGGCGAGAAACCAACGATCGTTTCGTTGCTGGGCGCAGTCGCTTTTTCCAATGTGGCCTTTGCGCTTTCTGCTGTTGGCATAAAGTACGTGAGTTATCCTTTCAAAAAATGGAGCGTCGTGTCGCCAAGGCGAAGACGCTCGCCGCCGGTGAGCGTGTACGCCTGATGCGGCGCCAGTTTTACCGATTCGTTAACACCTGCGATGACAATCGTGCCGTTCGACGAACCGAGGTCCTCGACCATAAACGATTCGCCGTCGCGCCAGATGCGTGCGTGGCGGCGCGAGATCTTGGTCTGCGGGTCGTATCGCGACAAATCGACCTCCGGGAAGATATTCGACATCGGGTCGCGACGGCCGACCAGGTTCTCGCTCCTGTCGAGCGAGAAGACGGGTGCATCGAGTTCGCTGGTTCCCTCGATGACGAGCCTTGCCGTGCGACCCGCGCTTCCCGGCGGCGCGTAGATCTCAGCATGCACGCCGTGTTGAGAGATCGGCTGCTTCGAACCGCAGAAAGCGCAAAACATATCGGTCGCGATTATTCGCTGGCCGCAAAAGCCGCAGAACACGCTCTGATTTGCAAGGCTAACGGCGGCGGGCGTCTCGGTAACGCCGTATGTGACTCGGCCCTGTTCGAGACTCTTAAGGTGCTCGGAAAGGATGCCGCGCATTTCCTCGGCATCGCTAAAACGCGCATCGGCGTTGTATTCTACGGCCCGCATTAGTATCCATTCCATCTGATCCGAGAGCTGCGGGTTTATCTGCCGCGGTCGCGGATTCTTTTGAAAGTCGAAGATCAGCAACGGATTATTCTGCGGATCGGCTCCGGTGAGCAGATGAAACATGGTCGAGCCGAGGCTGTAGATGTCGGAGCGCGGTTCGACCTGCCCAGAGAATAATTCGGGCGGAGCATAGCCCATTGTTCCAACGGCCGTCACGCCCTTTTCCTGCTGGTTTATGGATCTCGCGATCCCAAAATCGATCAGCATGATGCGGCCCGTGTTGCCGTCGACCATTATGTTCGACGGTTTTAGATCGCGATAGACGATCGTCGTCGGCAGGCCGTGAAGATAAACCAGCACATCGGTGACCTGCAGCGCCCATTCGGTCACTGTCTTCTCGTCGATCTTGCCGTGCGCCGCGCTGCGAAGTCGAGCCGCCAGATCGCCGCCCGAGATGTATTTCATCACGAGATAAAAGCGGTCGGATTCTTCGTCAAAAAAGTAATCGTAGATCGTCGGGATCGACGGATGATCGAGCGTTGAGAGGATCATCGATTCGCGGCGAAAGTCCTCGATCGCTTTTCGCTGCTGCTCTTCCTCGATGCTCGATTGCACCATTTCCTTAACGGCTCGCTCGACATCGCCGAGGTTTTGATCAAAGGCGAGATAAACGGCACCCATACCGCCGCCGCCGATCTTTCGCGCGACGCGATAGCGGCCGTTCAGTACAGAATGCTCTTGCAGGGTTCTTAAACTGCTCTTGCTGCCGCCGGTGTCTTCGCCAACGACGGACGTATCCTGAACCGCCGAGGCAGTCCCGACGAGTCGGGACTCGAATGCATCCTGCTCGTCGTTCTGTTCAACTTGCTCTGTCGGTTCAGTCATCCTGGTTACTACACTATACGAAACCGCAAAAAGGTTTTGCCGACGATCACTTCGTCGCCGTCGGTCAACACTTGAGGACTACCCGGCAGCAGGCGCCGACCGCGATTGACATATGTGCCGTTTGTCGAGCCGAGATCTTCGATAAAATAGGCGCGGTTATTGCGATAGACTTTCGCGTGACGCCGCGAGACCTTTGCGTCCGAATCGAACGCGTCGAGATCGACATCGGGAAACACACCATTATCCGCGTCCCAACGCCCGATGATCGATTCGTCATTTGTAAGCTTGAACTCGGTACCCGGACCGTCGCCACGCTCGATCACCATCAGCGCGTGAGCGACACCGACAACATCGGGTGCACTGTTTGACGCGATCCCGCCGGTGGTCGGCTCGGCCTCTATCGCCGGTACCCCGATCGACGTTACGCTGACGGGCCGATGAACTACATCAGCGGTGGGCGGCGGCGTGTACGTCGGAGCCGGCGGTTCATACGCCGGTGCATCGGCCGAGGCGGTCGACGGCAGCCGCGTCCCGCATTCATCGCAAAACCGCGACGTGTCAAGATTGGACGTTTTACATTTAGGGCAAGTTATCATGGCCGTATTAACGTAAATCGTAATTATATAGTAATTTTACGTCAAATCTTTAATGTAAGTTAGCAAGTCGTCCCGTGTCAGCGGCCCGCCGTCGGTTGCGACGTTCTCGCTGGCACTGGCACGTTGTTTGTGCCAGAACGAGGGGTGGCCGTCCCGATGGTCTTTATCGGGACGGACGGGGTGGTTCTCTCGCGGCGTCCTGTGTCCGTAGCCCGCACGTGAGTAAGGGCTCCGTTCTAATACAAAAGGCCTCGGCATCCGCCGGGGCCTTTTTGCTGTATAATTTTCTTCAGATGATCGATGCGATTCGCCTCAAGGTTGCTAACGGCAATTATGAATTCTCAAGACACGCTGTCGATCAAAGCATCTTAAGGAATATCCCCATCGGCGAACTTGCCGAATCGATTGAAAACGGAACGATCATCGAGGACTATCCCGATGACAATACGGTCCGAGCTGTTTAATACTTGGATTTACGAACGCCGGGCGGCCAATACATGTACAATGCACGTCAGATGATCGCGAAATAGTGAAGATAATTACGCTTTACGAACCGGATGAAGACTTATGGATCGACTTTCGAAATAGGCGACTGGCAAACGAGGGTTAGAATATGAAGAACGAAACGATGAGAGATGCTCAAGTCACTTACACTCTCGAAAAGGACGGAAAATTTTACATTATCGAGAATGTGCCGGCGAGGGTTTGTGTGGAAACGGGTGAAGAGTTTTTCGCGCCGGAAACAGTTGATCGATTGCAGAAAATAATTCTAACAGGCAAAAAGCCTAAGAAAACAATCGAGACCCCGATATTCGAGTTTGCAGCATGAGCTCACCACCGAAGCAATATCGACGAGATGTTTTTTTGATCCGTTCCGCATTCCGCGATCCGCATTCCGCATTCGGACGGTGGCCCCGGCAAGCCCAACGGAGCAAGCCCCAACCGCCTTGTCCATCGCACGAAAGAATCCTAAGATATTATTCGAAGCCTAACTTGATCGCCGCCGCGCCTTGCAGTAATTCGGTATTCGTCATTCTGGGTTCTGCATTGGTTATGTGGGCATGGGAATGTAACGGAACGCGGACGCCCTCGTCCGCAAACGCCGCTTGCGGCGTGACATTCTCGGGCTCGGTCCCGATAGTTATTTAACTAACGAGGCTCTGTCCGGCAACGGCAGAGCCTTTTATAGTTATGAGTGCATCAACGAGACCAGTTAGAACAGCCCTCACAACCGCCGAGCTCAAAATTCTCGACGGTCTAATAGACGACCGAATTCAGTCGTTTGAAATGTTGCGCGTCAGGCGTCGTACGGCGCTTAAACTCGTGCTGCACGCCTTTGATGTTTTGATTCAGAACCTTGGAACTGAATCACACCTCGCGCAACGCGGACTGAACTATCGTGGCGCATACAATGGGCTTAATCATGCAGTGCGATGGATATTTGAGTATTGTCCCGAGGAATCCAGCTTCGTGCCTGAGAATTCCGATCTTTCTGCGTTAGAACTACTCACGAACGCTAGTGATTACGACAAACTATTTGTGCAGATGTCGCTGGCACGCCGGGGAAGAAACCAAATAGAGCACCTTGACGGCCAAAATTATCTTATTAGACCAAGTAACGATGAGAACGTCCGGTTGGAAGCATCTCGACATCTCTTAGCTGTCGTTCAGCATCCTGAAACTCCAGAGGACACACATGCTCTGAGTTCTGATGACGCCGAGAGACTGAAAAACTCTATAAAGATTAAGGGCGTAGCACAGGGTCAGCTACGGTATGAGATTTCCGACGAAGACTTTCAATCTGCACGCGAAATAATGGACGCTCGAAAGCTCCATCAATGGACCATGGATCCTGAATGGGACCTAGGCGGCTATACTTTCGAGGAACTTAGAATCTTCTGGAATGCGCTCAAAACCCAACGAGCCATAGACGATCTTGCACTTCAGAAGCTTCCAAGAGTGCACGACCGAAATCGTTATAACCTGCGCGCGGCAACCGAAAGCCAATGGGTGGAGCGGGTAACCAAGCACTCAGGTCTACCGCAAGCGACGGTGCGGTCTCTATTTGGCGATCACATCTACAACCCTGCTCTTCACAGGCTAGGGAAAAAGCGAGGCCATGTTATGTTCCAGCCGTTCTTCGACATCGGCGGCGGACTCATTATCCGTAGCAACGCGCTGGTGATGATTTCGGCTGTAGAAAAATGCGCTTGGCTGCTCTGTGAATTGCTGAGAAAAGATCACCACGATCGACTCAAGAACAAAAAAGAGTCTTACTGGATAGGAAACGACTTTAGGCCTTACGAGTCAGATACTCGCAAGCTGTTTCCCCATCTAAAGTTCAAGGAAGGCGACAGATCCGGCGACATAGATTTGCTTATGGTTGACCTCGACGACGCCTTCGGGCTGGTATGCCAACTTAAGTGGACTACCTCATCGGACAACGTCGCAGGAGTAGAAAGTGACGATAAGCAATTTGGTGTGGGAGTCGAGCAGGCGGAGCGCTCAGTGGCTTGGGCTCGGGACAATCGCAAAGAACTTGCCCGGCGAATACAAATAGACGAGGCCGTTTTAGCCGTCATGGAGTTACAGCCGCTAGTTATCGGGAAAGACATGTTGCCATCCGGGACATTCGGCGAACGTGCCGTCCCAGTAATCAACGAGGCTTTGCTAACGTGGATTTTAGACGCGCCTCACAAACGTTCTCTCCGGGATCTCTGGACGGTCTCAGTGAATCGAGGTTACCTACCCGAAGAAGGTGTCCACTTTAAGCGACACACTCCAGAACCTATGACATGGGGCCAGCTTACGTTTACTTTTGAAGACGTTGGATATTTGCCGCTTCAGCGTTGGAATCCCGATACAGACATTAGGTTCCCGCCGCGCAGCGGCGGATGATATTAGTGTTTAATTCAATTGCCGATGGTCGGGAAGTTTTCCGCCAGGTAAGAATCAAATGCGGAGATTCAAAGACGACAATCTACTTCGACAGAACAAACATTAATACCACGATTAGATCGATTAACAAATGAAGTAGTAGGAATAGATTTAGAACCGCAAGCTTACTCTTCGAAAGCAAGCTCCCAGTGCGTTCAACTATTAGGTCGCCCCTATCGAAGAATCGGCTGATGCGATCCTGATTTAGTGGCTCGGATTGAAAAAGGTTCGATTCCTGAATATTCTGCGACATAACATACCCCTTTTCGATAAATCCGGGATATGCGTCTCGCATTAGATTAATTCCTATTCGTTTGACAGCTAGATTGCCGTCTAGGACAGATAAGGATTTATCGATTCATTGCTTTGATTTGACTTGGGACACAAATAGGCTAAACCTCGTCAACTCAAAAGTCAATCAAATTAATAAAACTGCGAAAGGTTGAGAAAAAACCATGAGGGAATCGGAGCAGGGCTTCGATTCTGGCTCGGGTGGGCATGCCCTGTGCTAAGCCGGGCGGCGTCCTAATCCGGCCAGTGTTGAGGTAGGTCCACAATTGCTGGAATTTTTCGGCAGTCTACGAAGGCGATCAAAACGAAAACAATCTGAACCCCTTCCCTTTACTTCAAGGTTTGAACAACGACTTTTTGTTCGTTAATATCGAGAATAGAATTTAGGAGCGCAAGTTTCCCAACTTGCGGCAACTGCAGTTTAGTTGTTGTTAATTTGAGAGGCTTCGCTTGTTACGAAACAAGCGAAGCCTTTTTTCTTTAACAAAAAGTCCTGTTCCGGAGATTGTATGCGACGCGAAGATTTGAAGAGGCTCGAAAAGCCTTACGACAGAGAAACGAGAATCGAAATTGATAGGAGATTTCACGCATCGATTGGCGCGGACGTTCCGAGCGCGAACGCCTTAGCACGAGAGATCTGGCGTGATCTCGAGCCCGATGTTTTTGGAATCGGTTGGTGGACTCTACCTGATGATGAACGAATACTGATTGGTGATTATCTCTATCAATGCACCGTCGGCATCGCGACAAATCTCGTCGAAGCCAAACTACACTATCTTGAGTGGCTTGACGCCCGCGATCGAGCTAATGATCGAATTGCCGATGTAGTTAAGTTTGATGCATTTGGAAATTCTGATTTGAAAATGCCGCCATCTAGGGCCCCGATCGACGATTTGCCAAACGCGCTTGAGTCTCTGCACATTTGCGGTTTTTTTCGTGCGATAGGCTCGTCTCTCGACTGTTTGGGGGCCGCGATAATCGGTGTATTGGCTTTGAAGGCCGGATTGCGAAGAAGTGACATTGGGGTCGCGGAAAAAGCGTTGCAAGTTGCCGACGCCCAGATCCAGAAGGACTTTCTTGATTTCTATTCGGACGCCAAGGCCGTCGTTGGAGTAAACGATTGGTTTGAATGGACGAACGCATATCGCAATATGTTGATTCACCGTGGACGGCTAATTGTTCAGTATCAGCTGGTACAGCGGGAAAACCCGCTGCTTGATGCCCGAGGGAAGACCATTATCAGAACAAAAGCCACTAAGCACCTTTCAAAGTTTCCGAATAAGTCCGATGTGGAAGTATGGCTCCAACCGCCTTCAAGGGTTCTTGATGAAGACGCTGAGGTTACTCTCCAGGGGGTATTCAGAAGCTGCCGTGATTTGGAAGAAACTGTCTGCGAGCAACTCGTAAGAATTTGGAAAGAAAGAAGAGCAAATCCGACGCTCCTGGAGCAGCCCATTTCACAATGGAAGAAGCCGACTCGATCCACGGCATTTAACGGCTACTCCACTCCGTCGAAAGGCGTTGGCGGCGATATGGGAATGATGAATCCGGTCGTCGGTCGACGCTTGCGGGCATCGGCTGCTGACGACGCCCATCGGCACCGCTGGCACGGTTCAAAGTGGGCAGAATAGAAAAGAAACCGGAAGGGGTGTGCGATTCTCAGTCCCGACGAGTCGGGACGGCATAACATCCGCGGCTTGCCGCAATTCAGTGCGGTTAGGCTCGCCTAACCGTCACGCGACCTAATTCAACCCCGGAGCCCGCTCGATGCGGGCGACAAAGCGGGTGCTTCTGTCGGAGGCACAGCCTCCTCCGATGAATAAATATCAAATCGTACGGTCAGGCAAGCCGGACCGCACTGCGATGGGGCTCAGCCCAAAATCACACGACTCAGCCTGAACCGAACTACGACACAAACCGCGGCTTGCCGTCCCGATGCATCGGGACAGTGCGGTCGTGGCTGTGCCCGACCGTAAGCTGCGTCACTTGATCCCTGGAGCCCGCTCGATGCGGGCGACAGCGCGGTTGCTTCTGTCGGCGGCGGCGGAGCCGCCTCCGAAATCTTTTTTTGTTACCGCGACGGTCAGGCAAGCCTGACCGCACTGCGATGGGGCAAAGCCCGAATCAAACGACGCAGCCTAACCCGCGCTGCGTTGGGGCAAAGCCCAAATTCACACTACTCAGCCTGACCGCACTGTGACGGGGTATAGCCCATTTTCCGTGTCCGCAAGACGCCGTCGGACAAAAGCCCAGAGGCGCAGTACGTTTGGCAGAGCCTGGACTCACGGGATTAAAAACATTGTGATCTAGGTGGTATAATATTTGCCGAAACACAAAAAAAAAATCGCGGCAGAAACGCGGTATTTAGGAGGAGGATATTTATGGCTAGATCGTCATTATTGCTGATCGCGGCTGTCGCCGTCGCATCATTTTTCGCCCAACCGGCAGCGGCTCAGTTCCCGATCAAGATCAAGATCCCTAAGATCGTCAAACCGGAGTCTCCGCCGACGCCGACCACCAACTCTGATACCGCCAGTCCGACCTCTGACACGTCATCACCGGTCTCGGACGGAAAGGTGCGCGGGATACCGATCGCGGGAGCGAAGATAACCTTTTCGAATAACCCGGACGGCTCAAACCCCAAAACCAGCTTCACCTCCTCGGAGAACATCTACGGCCGGATCGATTTCGGCGGCAGGACGATGCATGACGCCTTCGGATGGAAGGCAATGGGCGAGAGGAAGTTCTATTACGTCAGTTACTTTGTGAAGATCCTGCCGGCGGGCAGCAATCAGGGGTGGGAACACGACTGGCACAACGGCCGCAGCTACACGCTGGTAACAAAAGATGAGGCTCAGAAAACCTATTGGAACTTCGACGTGCTTCCCGATCCGACGAAATCGTCGACGATCTCGAGCGCGCTCGCGGATGAGCTGCAGTATTACAACAGCCCAGCCGGAATGTGGCCGAAGATCGGCGACATGGATAATGCACGACGCACATTTCCCCAGAACGGGACCTACAACGTCGACATAACTATCTATGGCGATTCGTACGACGACTGGGGCAAACCGGCCGGTGAATTTGAAAAGTTTCCGACGGTGTCGGCCACACTCGCCTTCCAATTCAGCGGTGCGGACGGACAAAGAATTGCAGGCGGCTACCAGAAAGCGCGCGACGCTATCGAGGCCGCGAAGAACCGAAAGGAGATGCTAAGTGCAATGCCCGACTGGTGGTATAAGCCCGCGACGGGTGTTACCGATCCAAAGCTAGCGCCGGCACGGCTCGTGCCGATGATCAAGGGCTTCATTGGCCAATGGAACCTCACCTACATGAAACACATGATCATCAATTTCACCGGGCCGCTTTGGGTGATCGAGAAGAACAGCCTCGGGATTCCCGAATATCGAATGGTAAAGCCGTATATCTATGTCATCTACAGGGATGCGAAGGACAACTCGTGTCAGGTCGGCGCCCTGTACATGCGCGAATCCTACTCCGGTGCGGGCACCTACGGCGCTCCGTACCTCGGCGGCATCCGCGACATCCAGTACATCGACTGCGCCGCGGTCAAATAGGGTCACGCGACGGCGGCATGGGCGACAGCCTGCCCGGGACGGCAGCAAGCGGTGTTATAGTAATGGTGTTTCGAACTAATAAGTGGAGGTATATACGCCGTGAAAAACGTCACTTTGGCTTTTTTGCTTTTTTTCTGTCCGTTGATCGTTAATGCAGGGCCGCTGAAAATCGTCAATGTCAGCGCTCCGGCGATCAACTGCGTCTTCACTACCACCGTGCCGTGTTCCATTACGGTCAACGACACCACAGATAACGTCGCGCTTAGCTCCGGCGGCACCGGCTTTCTGCAATCACGCAGCTTCAAAGGCGAAGCAGGTTCCCCGGCTGCCGGATTGTATGCCTACGAGTATCGGCTCGATCTGCGAAATGCCGTCGGCATCCTGAATATTGCATGTATCGACTGGATGTCGATCAGTTTCGGGCCCGTCGTGGGTTCGCTTAATTATGGAGGCGACGCCAAGCGCGATCAGGTTTTCGTGATAACCGGGGGCGGCCTGGGCACGATCGGCCTCGCGTCCGCGGTCCAGACCGGAAGCAACATCAAGTTCAAGTTTGCCTCGCCGGTCTGCGGCGGCGGCTCTCCTGGCAAAGGCGACACCAGTTACTTCTGGGGCCTGGTTTCCAAGACAGCGCCGAAGAGCGTCACCGCGACGCTCCACGAAACCGGGGGCACGACGCACGTCGTCAAGGCGCGATCGCCTAAATAGGAAGTTGAGAATTTCCCGACTCCAAAGTTCAGCGGCAGCGGGCTTGCCGCAATGCGATCCGGTGAGGCACGCCTAACCGTTGGGATGTAGTAGTCAACCCACGGAGTAAGCTGAATCGACCCGAGGCGTTCGGACAGCTCGGCACTCTCAGGCGGCAAACTATCGGAGAAAATACGCGATGCAAAAACAAATCACAAACATAGTCATCCGCCCCGCGGCACGTGGCGGGAAATATCTTGGGCACGATGCGGCGGATTCTGACAATCAGAGCGCTGTGGTCGCGCTCGTGAATCCGAACAGCGGAGGAAATGTCGCCCATGGTCTTGCCGAAGCACCAACCCCGGCGAGCGCCGGCCCGCCAAACCTGATGGATCCGGTAAGCCGGAGTGAGCCGTTTGCAACAGACGGCGATACGGTTCAAGTGCAATTGAGCGTCGAGATCGCGGAGCCGACCGTTTTACGCGTGCTGGTGTTCGGCCCCTTGAGCTATCCCGATCAGGCGCGCCTCGCGCAGGCTGATATTACCGTACTGCCCGGCGTCGATATTGGGACCGATCCGATGTATCCGGAAGGGCTGGTCATCGAAATTCCGGGTCTGTGCATCAGCAACGTGTCGGCGAACTTGCAGGGGCCGCAGTTTAATTGCAATGCGAAAGTTACGATGATGTGCGGTTGCCCGATCGGCAACGAAACGCCCTGGCCCTGGCCGTACACCGATTTCCACGTCACGCTCGTTACACGCACGCAGAGCGGCGCTCTTTACAACTATCCGCTGTCGTTCGTCCAGACACCCCCCAAACCAAACCACAATAGCTTGTTTGCGGGACAATGGACAAATCAGGCTCCGGGCGACCCAGTGGTAGAAGCATGGATCTACGCATCCGAACCCAAGTTGGGCAATCAGGGAAAATACCGAGCCTACCCTTCCCCGCTGCCACCGGCGCTGCCCTCTGAGTTGCAGGGTATCTATGTCCTGCCGACATCCGACTGACGCCGGAATAGACACATGAGCGGGCCACATCAAGCCGAACGGAACTAACAGCGAGGTCCATTCACAGCCTACCGACGGAGATTCACACGTGAACGCCGCGGATTCACAGCTTACCGACGAGGATTCACAGGTGAACGTCGCATGTTTACCGGTGAACGTCGCGGCTTCATAGGTGAACGTCGCAGGTTTATAGGTGAACGTCGCAGGTTTATAGGTGAACGTCGCGGGTTTACCGGTGAAAGTCGCACGTTCATCGGTGAAAGTCACAGGTTCGTAGGTGAACGTCGCAGGTTCAGAGGTGAACGTCGCGGGTTCATAGGTAAACGGCGAGGATTCAGAGCTTGCCGACGCAGATCGACACGTTAACGACACACATTCCCAGCTTACCGGCGAGGACGCCCAGCTTACCGACGAACATTCAGAGCTTACCGGCGAGGACGAACAGCTTACCGGCGAGGATTTACACGTGAACGGCACACATTGACAGTGTCAGGCTTCAATTTCTCGATTCGTGGGGGGCCACGGCACGGCAGTCCCCGACCTTTGCATATCGCGACAATGGCGTATGACGCGGCCCGCAACCTCGCTCAGGTCAAACACTCTACGAGATAAAGTCCATAGCGGCGTGACCTCAATGGCACGGCCACTTTTTTGAAACAATGCAAAAAAGGCGAGCGTAATACCCGCTTTGAGCACAGGGCCCGCTTTCACAAAACGACAGGCAAACCGCTTTAAGTTATACTTTTAGGTAATTTTTGTTTGAGAGGAACAATTTCAAATGGCATTAAGCCGTAAAAAGAAAATCATCATCGGAGCCGTGGTTGGTGCTCTTCTTTTGCTGATCGTCGTCGGCAGCATTTTGGCGACGCGAACCGACACGCCTGAGGTCACGATCGTAAAGGTCGAGACGCGCAAGGAGCTGCGCTCGACGGTCACATCGTCCGGCGAGGTGCGTCCCATTCAGTTTGTGAATCTGACGAGCGAGGTCCAGGGGCGAATCGAGGAGATCACTAAGAAAGAAGGCGAGACGGTCGAGAAAGGCGAGATCCTTGTCCGCCTCGATCCCGATCAGCTTTCGTCGAGTGCTGATGCTCAGCTTGCGGCATATCAGGGAGCACAGGATGACGTTCGCGTTTCGCAGTCGCAGGTCGCGGCCGCTCAAAATCTTCTCGCACAGTCTCAGCAGCAGTTTAACGTCGCACAGGTCGCGATCGATACGGCCAGACAAGGCGTAATCGCCGCGCAAACGGACGTAGATCGCGCTCAGGTCGAGTTTAATGCAGCTTCGCGTGAACTCAGCCGCAATCAGCAGTTGCTTGAGAGCGGCGTTATCTCGCGTCAGATCTACGACGAGTCAAAGGACCGCCTCGACAGCGCGCGGGCCTCGCTCAACACCGCTAAATCGAATCTCGCCGCTCGGCAACTCGGCGTTCGCGATGCTCAGGTACGGCTCGCTCAGCAGAACGTCGCGGTTCGAGATGCACGGCGCTCGGTCGATACGGCAAACATCAACGTCGAAAGCAGTCAGTCACGCGCCAACCAGCAGTCAGCGGTTTTACGCGGCCAACGCAGCCAGCGGGACAAAACTGTCGTTACCTCGCCGATAAGCGGCGTTGTCGCCGAGATCCCGTCAAAGGTCGGCACGTTCGCCGTCGCCGGGCTCTCGACAACAGCGCTCATGACGATCGCCGATATGTCCACGATCAACGTCGAGGTAAAGGTTGACGAAACTTCGATCGACAAAGTCGAGGTCGGTCAGAAAGCAAAGATCAAGGTCGATGCGTTCGGTGACCGCGAGATCGATGGTGAGGTCAGGCAAAAGACGCCGCTCGCCGTAGGCAAATCGCAGACGAGCGGCGGTCTACAGACAAACATCAACGTGCAGGAAGCAAAGGAGTTTCGTGTTGTTATCGAGCTTCAGAATCTGCCGGACGAGATCAAGAACGGGCTTCGACCGGGCATGAGCGCGACGGCCGAGATCACGACAAAGGTCGTAAACGACGTGATCGCCGTTCCGCTGCAGGCTGTGATCGAGAAGAAGCCCGAAGGCGAGCCTTCGCCAACATTGAATGGCGATGCGCCCGAACCTGCCGAAAAACCAAAGAACATCACCGGCGTATATATTCTCGATGGCAAGAAGGCGAAGTTTGTCGAAGTTCAGACCGGCATCATCGGCGAATCCGACCGCCAGATCATCAGTGGCCTAAATGCCGGCGACGAAGTTATCACCGGTCCGAGCCGAGTCCTCAACACGCTTAAAGAAGGCACCGTCGTAAAGAAAGCCGAGAAGAAAGAAGGCGATAATTCCAATACCAGTCAGTAGTAATGTACAAATTCATGGACGAAGAGAACGGCACATCGCCAGCACAGAATACGCCAGTGACCGGCGACCCGATAATTCGAATGCAGAACATCTGGAAAACATACCAGATGGGCACCGAGGAGTTGCACGCGCTGCGTGACGTTTCGTTCGAGGTCAAACGTAACGAATATCTTGCGATCATCGGCCCATCGGGTTCGGGCAAATCGACACTGATGAACCTTATCGGCTGTCTCGATTCGCCGACGCAGGGCGATTATTGGATCAATGGCAATCTCGTCTCTGACATGACCGACGACGAACTCGCGCGCATCCGCAACAAAGAGGTCGGCTTTGTCTTTCAAACATTTAATCTGCTCGCCCGAGCAACGGCGCTTCATAACGTCGAGCTGCCGCTTATTTACGCGGGTCTTCGCGCAGGTGAACGCCACGACAAGGCACAGGCAGCGCTTGCCGCTGTCGAACTCGGTGACCGCGTCACGCACCGCCCGAACGAACTCTCCGGCGGTCAGCGCCAACGCGTCGCAATCGCGCGTGCACTTGTAAATCACCCTTCGATATTGCTCGCCGACGAGCCAACGGGTGCGCTCGACTCGAAAACGAGCATCGAGATCATGCACCTTTTCGAAAAGCTCCACGCAGAAGGCAACACCATTATCCTCGTGACCCACGAACCCGACATTGCAAAACGCGCCCACCGGATAATCACCATCAGGGACGGCCGAATAGAATCTGACGAACGCATAAAGCAAACGGCCATCTAGCCAGCACAACAATAGTGCCGGTTGCGTAAATGATTGCGATGCTAATGCCGAGAACGCAGCCGAAATTGTCATACTTTTAATTCAAAGGCGACAATCTGCGTTTGCACTTTTCGATTAAATAGAGTTTAATGCTTCGCATACGACTTTTGTGCCGACTCACCGGCTTTAGTTCGATGAACCGGCTCAGATATTTTTGATATTTGTGTGTAGGGCTTCGAACTGCTGAGTCGAACTTCTCCCGGAGATCTTCCCCTTCAACATTCCCAGCCAAATTTAATGAGAACCATTTCTTATCCTTATTAAAGGCGCGCGCGCGTGTCAGAAAAGAAAACGGTAACCGCAACTTGTTAATCGGGCGTGTTTTTGCCTCTGATGCCAGAGTCTACCCTTATGGAGCGGGTGGCGGTCATACGCATGCGATAGCCGGTCGCGGCTATTACATGCTGTTTCTGTTGAACGCGGCAGGCGTACCGTCGCGAGCGAGGTTCATCCGCTTGGTATAGATGAAGGCAGCTAAGTCGCGTGGCTATTTTGGGGGACTATCATGAATCAGCCGAACCAACCGATCGTTGAAGCTAAAGTCGATCGAGAGATCGATGAAAGGGTTAAGTCCGGCCCGTTGAATGTTGCCAAGCTGGCGACCTTCATCGCGCTAGGCTGTGTGGTGCTGGGTATCATCGGATGCCCCAAGCGCAGCGTCCCCGCGACGTCGGTTACGCTGACATCTATCAAAGATGCGACCTTGTATGAAGATGCCACCGGCGCGCTGAGCAACGGGGCCGGACAGGCTATGTTTGCCGGCACTAAGGGCGCCGGACACTCTTTGCGGGCGCTGGTGGCGTTCGACGTTGCGGGCAAGGTGCCTGAAGGAATGACCCTCACCGCTGTCAAGTTGCGTCTCAATTTGTCAGCCGCCAGTTCGCCTTCCGCCCAAACGACAGGACTTCACCGCGTTCTTGCCGATTGGGGTGAAGGCAGCACGGTCGCATCGGGCGGGGGAGGCGGTGGAGGACCAGCGTCCCCCGGTGGCGCGACATGGCTGCACACATTCTTCCCCGATAAACTCTGGAGCCGTCCGGGCGGGGATTTCGAAGCCACATCGAGCGCTTCCATCGAAGTAGAAGGGCTTCGTTCCTACGAATGGGGATCGACGGACCAGATGGTTGCCGATGTACAGACGTGGCTCAACAATCCATCCTCCAATCACGGCTGGTTGCTGCTGGGCAACGATAACGTGACCAGTGCTAAGCGGTTTGATACGCGAGAGAACCCAAGCGAAGCCAATCGCCCAACGTTGACCCTCACGTTCGAGCAGACCCGGCCCACTAAAAAGTAGCATTTATGTAACGCACAAATAAATAAGGAGAGAACTCTATATGTCGACCGGAATAGGACTGGCCTCAAATCCTTACATAACGCCAAGCGGTGGAACGTTTACTGGCACGCCGGGCTCGGGGGTATTTGAAATAACTCTCACTACTTCCCTTGCCACTGCCGCTAGTCCGATTGTCTCCGGCACGACCAATCTTCACGCCGAGACATACAACGGGGCGATCCCAGGCCCCACCATCCGGCTTACGGTGGGCGACACCGCGATCGTCCGGCTGGTCAATAACCTGCCGCATGAGACAGGAATTCACTGGCATGGCATTGAGCTGGCAAACTCCGCCGATGGAACAGAGGTGACACAGGCTGGGGCCGTCGGTGGTGTTGTCCAAACTCTAGGAGGTCTTGGAGTCCCGGCTGGCGGGACTTACCTTTATAAGTTCAAGGTCACGCGGCCAGGAATCTACTGGTATCACCCGCACCATCACCATTCCACCAACAGGGTGTTCAAGGGGCTCTACGGAATGATTGTCGTCACCGACGCGGATGAGCAAACTCTTGTAGGGACTACGCTCCCCGCCGCGGCGGATACAAAGCAACTTGTGCTCAGCGACATCACGGTGTGCAAGGCTCCGGGAATGAACGACCCCGCGACCTACCCCACCCCGGCGGGGACGGAATGGCTCGGCAGTACTCCGCCTATTCAAGCTGGCGCGACGCCAACCACTCCACAGCCAGGCCCCACACCAGCGACTCTTTGCGAGTACCCGACCGCGGTGGACGACCATGGTATTCTTTTTGTTCCCCCCCCTGCCCCTCCTCCTCCTCCTCCTATTACCCCGTACGCCGCCGGCGATATTCCGAGCTTGCAGGCTCCGTCCGGACGGGTAAACGAGGGGCAGACCGTGCTTACTAACGGCGTGAACGTCGGCGGACGCGCCGGTTCACCCGGTGCGCCAGGGGCGCTGTCGGCAGGCGCTTACACGCTCCCGGTGCGGCGCGGGCAGGGACTCCGTCTACAGATCGTTAATTGCGCCACCACCAGATATTTCCGTCTCAGGCTCACTGACCCTGCCGGCCAAAAGGTGAATTTGGTTCGAGTTGGTGGTGAAGGCGGGGTACTCGACAATGCGGTCCTGGAAGGTGCGGGTGTTGAAGGGGCAGTTCCCCCTGTGCCAGTTGGAACGTTCGACCCGAAGTACTTCCCCGGAGAGATCCTACTTCCGCCATCCGTCCGCGCGGATGTTGTTGTGGCGATCCCCCCGGGATTAGCGCCTGGCGTTGTGTTGACCCTTTGGACGCGGGACTTTCGACGTTTGGAGGGGCTTTCGGGGTGGGTGAATCTCCCCACCGTGCCGGTGATGCACCTCGAGGTCACCGCCGCTCCGGCAGAAAGTTACACAATTACCGGCGGTCAAAACGGCGTTGGCGGTACCCCTCTGCGGGCTTCGTTACCACCAGGCCCCCCCTCCCCACTCGTAGACGATATCACTACGCCGCCGACGACCGGCTCACTGCTAACCCCGGCGGGCGGGTTTGTAGCCCCCAAGTTTGGCATGCTGAATCAGGACATCCAGCTCAGCAACACGCCGGGGGGCCCCGGCATCAACGAGATTCAGGGAGGTGCCCTTCATGACCCACCCCTTTACCCGAACACGGTGCACATCGGATCGACCCGGTACGCCGAAAGAGGGCGCCTACTGGAGCTTACGGTCACGAACATGAGTCAGGCGCATCATCCCTTCCATCTGCACGGCTTCTCAATGCAGCCGAAGTCGGCAGCGCCGCGCGTGGGCGCACCGATGGGCACACCGACGGGAACCTTCACATGGCTTTATAGAGAGTTCAGAGACAGCATTGATGTGCCGCCAAATTACACGCTCACATTCAGGGTTCAGCTCGACGATCGTCCGCTCGTTGACGGAGTGACGCTGGGTGGCTGGCTTGGTCGGTGGCTCTTCCACTGCCACATCTTCTTCCACCATCATCGAGGCATGATCAGCGAGTTTGTGGTGACCAACGCTACCGGAAAGGAGAGACCGTATGTCGATGTAGGCGGCTCGTGGGCGTATGCTGGAGCATCTCCTCCCCAACGGCGGGGAACCTTCTTCTCTCCAGAGAGGGATCCCATGACCCTAGTGCAGAATCCCGTGACCCTCACCGCGAGCTACGGACTTCCAGGGGCGACAGTGCTCACCGGGACCGTAGCACCCGTCGTCACCTTAGCACCCGTCGGCACCAGTTCTGGAACCTGGTCATGGACCTATCCCGGCGGAATCCCAGACGGTATCTATTACGTCTACATCACGGCGACTGATACCGTCACCTCGCTTCAGGGTCAGGCCGTTTTCCGACTCAAGGTCGGCGGTCCCGATGATGGCTCAGACGTAGGCGATCCGCACATTCGCACAGTGGACGGGAAGTCTTACGACTTCCAAGCTGTCGGTGAATTCACGCTCCTGCGCGACAGGGAGAACGGTTTGGAGATCCAGGCCCGTCAGACGCCCCTTGAGACGGCAAACCCGATCACCGACAACTATACTGGCCTGACATCAAGTGTGAGCGTGAACACTGCCGTCGCGGCCCGCGTGGGATCGCATCAAATCTCGTATCAACCAAATGGGGTTGGAGCTAACAGCCATCTGCAGTTCTTTCTTGACGGAAAACCATCACGACTCTCGACTGCGGGAATCGATCTCGACGGTCATCGTGTGAGTGCGTTCGATGCGAACGGCGAAACGGGCCTCCGCGTCGACTACGCGCACGGCGCCGTTCTCATAGCCTCGCCGCGTTTCTGGAACCTCTGGTTCCTGGACATTTGGGTCTCGCATACGCACGCGGACGAAGGAATCATGGGCAGCATCCCGGAAGAAACCTGGCTGCCGACTCTACCGAACGGCGCAACGGTCGGCCCAATGCCGGAATCGCCGTCCGAACGCTACATTACGCTTTACAAAACCTTTGCCGACGCTTGGCGGGTGACTGACAAAGCGAGCTTGTTCATATATGCACGTGGAACCTCGACGGAGACCTTCACCGACAGGGACTGGCCGGCCGAGCAACCTCCGAGCATATTGAAACCACAGTTTGAGATTCCCGGATTCACGCCGCCGGTGGGCCTGCCGATCCCCGAGGCTGAGGAGATATGTAAGGACGTTACCATCGGCGACCTGCACGCTAACTGCGTGTTCGACGTGGCAACGACAGGTGACGAGGGCTTTGCTAAAGCTTATCTCCTACAACAGGATCTGCGGCTGCATAGCAGTTCGGTGCAGATCCTGGGGGACAAGGAGGAGACTCGCCCCGGCGAACCGCTGGTCGTCACCGCGACCGTTTTACCGCTTACCAGCGGCAGGCCAACGCCGACAGGGAGCGTTACATTTTTTGTCGATGGCGTCGCGGCAAGTCCGCCCATAGAGCTCAACGAGAAAGGCCAGGCACAGATCACGCTGGACAGGCTAGACTCCGGTGTTCACAAGATCCGGGCTTCCTACACCTCCGAGCCCGGGCAGGACGGCTACCACCCGAGTTCCAGTCCAAACCTCCTTCATACGGTGGAAAGAGGGGCATGTCGCAGAGGTTACCCTTGGAGGATTATCTGGATCTTGGTGATCCTGTTCCTGATCGCCATCGTGGCGTATTGGTACTTCTCATAGAAAACAAGACGGAGGCAGAAAATGGAAAAGCAAAAGCGACATGACGTCAGAGCGATTTATTAATCCAAAGATACATAGGAGCATTCTTGGTTTCCCGAACGCCCGACGTAGTCCTAAAGATCTCATGCTCCCTCCACAGCATAAGATCGAAATTGAGGAAGAACATCGAGTAATTTCAGCCCTCCGTGCAAAGAGAGCCACAAGACGGAAACCTGTGCCAGGCGCCGACACCTAAGGGAACTGTCACATTTTATGTGGATAACAACATATTTGGTCCACCGATTGAATTGCACACTGCCGGCCGGGCTGCCCCGCGTGGTTACTACATGCTGTTTATCCTGAATGGGAATGGCGTGCCTTCGGTGGGTAAGTTTGTACACCTACACTGACGAGGCGCGTGCCCTTGCGGCAGCGATGTAGGTGTGGTTATCATTGGGGACAAGTGTGTTAACGTCAACTGATTTGTCTGGAAGCCCATCGGATCGTCACCATTAAAGACGGCCGTATCGAATCTGACGAGCGCCTAAAGTAATGGACGACGTTCAGGGATATGTATCGGTTCTATTTATCCTGACGACAATTGCGACGGTCGGGTTCTTGTTCTTTGCGATCAGATCCGTAGGCTTCAAGACGACCGCGGCTCGTTTACTTATCCTCATCGTTCCACTTTGGCTGATCGTCCAAGCCGTCATCGGAATCGGCGGATTCTACCAACGGACTGAAGGCGTAATGCCGCCGCGGCTTGCGTTGTACGCGGTACTGCCGGCACTTCTCCTGATCGCCGCGTATTTTGTCTTCTTTTCAAAAGAACTAGTCGAAAAACTGCCGCTTAAATTGTTGACGCTCCTGCACGTGATACGCATTCCGGTTGAACTCGTCTTGTATTCGCTGTTTGTGCAAGGAGCGATACCTGAAGTTATGACGTTTGCGGGCCGAAATTACGACATTCTGTCAGGTATTTTGGCGGTTGTTGTTTATTTGGCTGCTTTTCGCAACGGCGCGGTAAACCGCAAGATTCTGATCGCATATAACATACTTGGCCTGATCCTGCTCGCGAACATTGTAACGACAGCTGTCCTTTCACTTCCTACGCCAATGCAGCAGTTAGCCTTCGAGCAGCCAAACCGCGCCGTGCTGTATTTCCCGTACGTTTGGCTTCCGTCGTTTATTGTCCCAACTGTGCTTTTTAGTCATCTTGCCGCGCTTTGGCAACTATTCCGCGCGGGTGACCTATGACACTGAGTTCTTAACCTATTGTTCTATAATCGAAGATGAATGATCGTTGGCGTCTCATTTCAGATATTTAAAGAATCTTTCCGCCTTGCACTCCTCAGTCTGCGAACAAACAAGCTAAGAACCTTTCTGACCTTACTCGGTGTAATTGTTGGCGTCACCTCGGTTATCTCGGTTGTTACGATCATCAGCGGTCTTGATAAGACGGTCGCAACGGCTTTTTCGTCGCAGGGTTCGACAGTCTTCAGCGTTGCCAAGAAACCTCTCGTCATAACGTCACGTGAGGACTTTGTAAAGTTCAATCGACGCAAAGACATCACGCGAGACGATGCCGAGGTGCTCTCGCGGCAATGCCAGTTGTGCAGCCGAACCGGAATGGCGCTGAATGGTTCTGCGACGGTCAAGTACGCTGAGAACCGGTCCGAGGGCGTAACGCTGCGTGGGCTTACTTCATCGATGTTCGACATCGAGAACATCACGATACAATCCGGTCGCCGGTGGACCGATCAGGAAGGCGCGGCGGGCGTTGACGCCTGCGTTATCGGCACCGATCTTCTCGAAAATCTTTTCAGCGGACGATCGGCCGACTCGGTCGTCGGAGAGGAGATCAGAGCCAATGGCACGCGGTATCGAATACTCGGCGTCGCTACGCCGTTTGGCAAGGTCTTGGGCTTCTCACGCGACAATTTTGTATACATTCCGTTTGCCGCGGCACAGCGGATGTTTGGTTCTCGCGATTCGATCACTGTCCATGTCCAGGTCGATAATTCGGCGGATTTTGAACCGGCGATGGACGAAGTGCGTGCGATCATGCGTAATCGTCGCGGAAAATCGTTTTCTGATCCCGATGATGGGTTTTCCGTTGATTCGCAGGACGCGTTCCTTGCGATCTATGGCAGCGCGACGTCCGGCATCTATGCGGCGACGATCGCCGTTGCGGTGGTTTCACTCGTTGTCGGCGGCATCGTTGTCATGAACATCATGCTCGTCTCCGTTACCGAGCGAACAAGGGAGATCGGTCTGAGAAAGGCCGTCGGTGCGAGGCGTCGGGACATTCTCTCTCAGTTTTTAATCGAGGCGGTCACCGTCACCTGCGCCGGAGGCGCGATCGGGGTGATAACCGGTTATGGGTTGGCGTATCTGATGTCGCTCGCGCTTGGCTTCCCTGTGCTTATCAGCGCGCAATCGGCGTTTATGGGTGTCGGAGTGTCGTTGGTTGTCGGTATCGTCAGCGGCCTTTATCCAGCCGTGAAAGCCGCCGAACTCGATCCGATCGAGGCTATGCGAAACGAATAAATGACCAAAGTAGCGTTAAGAGAAGCTGCAATAATGGCCGCGGACACGCTGCGTCGCAATAAGCTGCGTTCCGGTCTCACAATACTCGGCGTTACGGTCGGCGTCGTGACCATTCTCGCGATGGTGTCGATCATTCAAGGGCTCAATCGTTCGTTCTCAGAGCAGATCGAATCACTCGGTTCAAACACGATCTTTGTCTCAAAGTTCAATCCGAGTTTTGGCAGACAGCCTGGTCAGGAAGAGCGTCAACGCAAAGAGCTGACGGTCGAGGATGCCGACGCACTGCGAAGCGGTCTTGAAACGGCGGCAGGCGTGTCGCCGATCCAGCGCGAACTCTCCGTCACGATCCGCCGCGATGAAAAACAATCGGACACGACTATCCTGATCGGCGCGACGCCGTACTACGAATTCACGCACTCACAGTACATCAGTTACGGACGGTTCATAATCGACGCCGACCTTCGCGAACACTCGAATGTTGTCGTGCTCGGCCACGATGTCGTCGCGGCCCTTTTCCCAAACGGGCAGGACCCGATCGGCGAGAAGATAAAGATCGACGGCCGCAGCTTTCGCGTCATCGGCGTGATGGATGTTCTGGGCTCGTTCTTTGGTCAGTCGCGCGACAACATCGTGTTTATTCCGTTGACCACGATTCAAAAATTCTACCCTCGAGTCGAGCCGCCCGGGTCGGTGTTTGTGATTATCCTCAGGCCAAATTCGCGCGCCGACGTCAAACGCACCATCGATGACGCCACCGATATTCTACGCTCGCGAAGAGACGTAAAACCCGGCGAGGCGGACAATTTCGGCATTTCATCGCAAGATGCCTTGCTCGATATCTACAACCAACTTACAGGCGCGACGTACCTTGTCCTTACCGCGATCTCGGCCGTGGCTCTGATGATCGGCGGCATCGGCGTGATGAACATAATGCTCGTGTCCGTGACCGAACGCACCAAAGAGATCGGCATCAGGAAAGCGGTCGGCGCAACGCGCTCGATCATTCTGTCGCAGTTCCTGATCGAGGCCGTTATTCTGACCGCGATCGGCGGCTCGATCGGCGTCGCCATCGGCCAGATCCTGAGTCTCATTATCAACGCTTACTCGCCGCTGCCGGCATACATACCCGTCTGGGCGATCTTTGTCGGACTCATCGCCTCGGCCGGCGTCGGGATCGTCTTTGGCGTCTTCCCTGCCTACAAAGCCGCCTCGCTCGACCCGATCGAAGCCCTCAGATTTGAATAAGCCGGGTAGTGGGTCATTTCGAATTTTGGTCCATTATCCCTTTCCGTTCCCGGCGTCTTTGCGTGAGATTTCTTCGTGGTTTCAAAGAACTTTCACGCAGAGGCCGCAAAGAACGCAAAGAAGACGAGGGGGCAACATTCAAACTGAACCACTATCATAAGCCGGGAAGCCTTTCCCTCAGCAAGGGCGTAAGGTAATCTTGTATTTCGGCCGGTACATCAATGAACTTTGCGGAAACACTAAAACTTGCACTCGACGCGATCGGAGCGCATAAACTGCGCTCGTTCCTAACGCTCTTGGGAATGATCGTCGCGGTGATGACGTTTATGATCGTAGTGTCGCTGCTGCTCGGGTTTAGCAAGTATGTTGACGAAAAGCTGGCAAAGATCGGTTCGAACACATTCTCGGTCACACGGTTCAACTTCGACGATTTTAAGGACACGGACACGATCGCGGCGGCGCAACGACGAAACAAAGAACTGACATTCGAGGAGCGCGACTTTATCCGCGATAACGCCCAGTTGATCCGTGATATCGGCGTGCGGAGTCCGAGCGGACCGATGACGCGCGAGGTAAAAGGGCCGACGGGCGAACCGCTGCGTGATATTCAACTCGTCGCCTCGGAACCGATAATCGCCGATATAGAAAAGCGCGATATCGCGATGGGACGATTTTTCACAAATGCCGAGAACGACAATTCGATGCGGGTCGTGTACGTCGGTATGGACGTCGCCAACAAGCTGTTCCCGGCCGGCGACGTGCTCGGCAGCGAGATCGTCGTCGAAGGAATTCCCTATCGCATCATCGGCGTTGAAACTGCAAAAGGCACTGTGTTCGGCCGTCCGCAAGACGCCTTTGTCGAGTTTCCGATAAAAACTTTTGGCGCGAACTTTGGCGGCCTAAAATTTAATCGCGCACCCTATTTTGTTATTTCCGCCAAGAACGACAAAGTTTTTAACGATGCCGTAGAAGAGGTCCGAACGCTGATGCGCGTAAAGCGCAAGGTTCCGTTCGGCGAGAAAGATACGTTTGGCATGATCACGCCGGATGCCATCAGCGGTCTCATCGGTCGGATCATGGGCCCGATCGGAATCGTAATTCTCGTCGTTCCGACCATCGCTCTGCTTGTCGGTGCGATCGTCATTATGAACATCATGCTCGTCGCGGTGACGGAGCGAACAAAAGAGATCGGCATTAGAAAAAGTTTGGGCGCGCGACAGGGCGATATTCTCAAACAGTTTTTGCTCGAGGCTGCGGCGCTGTCTGCCCTTGGCGGCCTAATTGGCCTGGTGCTCGCACAGCTCGCAGGGTACATAATTACGGCGGTGTTTCTGCAGACCAGCATTCCGTGGTGGGCCGCCGTGTTAGCTATCGGATTTTCCGCGGCGGTCGGAATAGTCGCAGGGTTGTATCCGGCGTGGAAAGCAGCGCGGCTCGACCCGATCGAGGCATTGCGAGCGGATTAGTCAAATGAGATTTGTCACCGGCGCATTTTTCGAGAACCTAAAGATGGCGATGGCCACGCTTCGCGGCCATAAGCTGCGCTCGTTCCTGACGGTTTTCGGGGTAATGGTCGGCGTGATCACGGCAATGCTCTTTGCGTCGATAATTTCGGCGATCAACGTATCGGTCGAGAGAGAGGTCGAGTCCTTTGGCACGCGCTCGATCTTTTTGTACAAGTTTGAGATCGGTATTCGCACATCGGCACCGACGCGTGAGGAACGCATGCGCAAACCGCTCACGATGGAAGACGCCGAGGCGCTTTCGCAGTTAAAGAGCATTGAGCTGGCGATACCGTACCTTGATATTTCGAACAATTTTTTTGGCTCAAAGATCAATGTAACCGGTAAGAATGGCAAGACGTCGAGTTCTGTGCAACTAAACGGGACGCTGCCGGACGTCGAGCGTGCACCGGGCGAAATCCTGATCGAAGGACGCTGGTTTGCCGAAGGCGAGCATGCCGCTAAAGCCAACGTCTGCGTCATCGGCGACTTTGTAAAAGAGAGCTACTTCCCATACCAGTCGCCGATCGGCGAGACGCTCGAGATTGGCGGCCAGGAGTTTCGCATCATCGGCGTGTTGCAAAAGCGCGAGCAACTCTTCGGCGGAGGCGGCGGCAACAACGATCAGACAAACATAATTTATATGCCGATGGGAGCGGCTCTGAAGCTTAAGCCGAATGCCGACGACCTTTTTATTCTCGCCGTCGCAAAAGAGGGCCAGCTTGAACAGGCAAAACTCGAGGTCGAGGATCTACTGCGACAAAGGCGGCAGGTCAAATTCGGCGAGAAGAACAACTTTGCGATGGCAACCGCTGCGAGCATTATCGACCAATTCAAGGCCATCACCGGCGGGGTCTTTCTGGCGGGTTTTGTTATCTCGTCCGTCGGCCTGCTGATCGGCGGCATCGGCGTGATGAACATCATGCTCGTTTCGGTTACCGAGCGCACACGCGAGATTGGCATCCGAAAAGCGGTTGGAGCTAAACGGTCCGATATCTTGATGCAGTTTCTGATCGAGGCAGCGACCCTGACCGGCTTTGGCGGAATAATGGGACTGTTTGTCGGATGGCTTCTGTCCTTTCTGATGCAGCTCTTGCTGCCATCATACATTCCGATCTGGGCGCCCATCGTAGGATTTGCGGCAAGCGTCGGTATCGGCTTATTCTTCGGACTCTGGCCGGCATGGAAAGCCGCCCGTCTCGACCCGATCGAATCGCTTCGTTACGAGTAATTAAAAGAACAACGCCCCTACGACTTTCCCACCGACTCCGATCAGCGCGAAGATCAACACA
Source organism: Pyrinomonadaceae bacterium (assembly GCA_046154245.1). Classification (GTDB taxonomy): domain Bacteria; phylum Acidobacteriota; class Blastocatellia; order Pyrinomonadales; family Pyrinomonadaceae; genus OLB17. The sequence continues at coordinate 40,337 of JBJXFZ010000126.1, read as the reverse complement.
ACTGCCCATGCCGCGCCCGACGACAGTTTAAAGACCCGCTGCAAACCGATCGCCGCGAGTATCCAACCCCAGATCGCGAACAGGTCGACCGCGCCGAGCACGGCCGCAAGGACCGGATTTGCCGTCGCATCGACAAAGAACGAAGGATTTGCCTTTACGAGTCCATTCTGGCTGTTCGCAATATCGATGTCATCCGTTGATTTTAGGAACAAGACGATCAGATTAGCGAGGGTGAAAACGATCGCCGGAGGCAGACTAGAATAGACCCATACTGACAATCCGCCAAGGAACTTGCCGCTCCCGCCCATCGCGCTCGACATCCCCCAGTAGAGCAATCCGCCTATCAAAAACACTAGAGCGACTACGACCGGCGTTGCTGCATAGGTACTGTATTTGATCATGTCGGAGCCTTGCTGCTCGACGATCTGGGACTTTTGCGCCTTGTCCATATCGCGCGTACTCGAGCTGGATTCTATTCGGCTCTTGACGATCTCCTTGTATCCGATCTTTTCGACGAAAGCGACCTGGAAAATCGAGATCGTTGCCAAAACGATCAGCCCTGCGATCAAAAATCGCGGCTTACGGCGCATATCGTCAAACACATTGCCGGGCTCGAAAAATACGTTTCCGACGGATGCAATCTCGGACATTTGCGGCGGTTCGCTCACATCGGATTTTTTAGCGGGCGGCGTTGGTTGCGGGTTCTCAGACTCGTTTTGTTCCATATCTCGTCGTCTCCAGTTAAGTTGAATTAGCCGTTAAAGCTGGCGGGTTTGGTTTTCTTTACGCATTCTGAGCGACCGGCGTTTCAGATTTATTCGCCGATGTGGCCGTTTCATAGCCTTCCGCACGAATGCACGCGGCAAAATGCCCGGGCTGTAACTCTCGTAGTTCCGGCACGACCTGCGAGCACTGGTCGATCGCGATCGGGCAACGCGTGCGAAACCGACAGCCCGACGGCGGATTTATCGGCGTCGGCACGTCGCCGCTCAGTACGATCCGCTCACGCTTCTGCGTCGGATCCGGTATCGGTATCGCCGACAACAAGGCTTCGGAATACGGATGCAGCGGGTTCGAATAAAGCTCAGCGGCGTCGCAGATCTCGACGATCTTGCCGAGATACATAACGGCGACACGGTTTGAAATATGCTCAACGACAGCCAAACCGTGCGAAATAAAAAGATATGTCAGGCCGAATTCACCTTGCAGCTCCTGTAGAAGATTTACGACCTGTGCCTGAACCGAGACGTCGAGGGCCGAGACCGGTTCGTCGCAAATTATCAGCTTTGGGTTCAGGGCAAGAGCGCGGGCGATGCCTATGCGTTGACGCTGGCCGCCTGAGAACTCATGCGGATATCGGTCGGCATATTTTGGATCGAGGCCGACTTTTTGCAGCAGATCGGCGACGCGATCACGCTGCTCGGCTTTGTCGCCGATGCCGTGAATCTTTAACGGCTCGGCGACGATCGAACGAACGCTGAGACGCGGATTCAAACTCGCGTACGGATCCTGAAAGATGATCTGCATCTCGCGACGCAGCTCCTGCATTTCGCCGTGCGGCAGACCAACGATGTTTTTGCCCTCAAACAAGATCTCACCGCTCGTCGGTTCATTAAGACGCAGCAGACATCGGCCAACGGTCGATTTGCCGCAACCTGATTCGCCGACCAGTCCAAGTGTCTCGCCGGAGCGAATATCGAACGACACATCGTCGACCGCCTGAACAACATCGTCGCTGTTCTCGACCGGAAAATGTTTGACGAGATCGCGGACTTCTATAAGCGTGGGCAAGTCATTTTCTTGAATCATGCTTTGCATTCTTATTCTTTAGCCAGTCTTCCTTCAGTATCGCCCACCGTTCATGGTCACGCCAACGGCCGCTCAGTTTTAGATATCGACGAGAAAATCCCTCTTTAACGAAGTTGTTCCGTCGCAGTACGCCGATCGATGGCTTGTTCGCGGGCTGCACATTCGCCTCAACTCGATGAAGGCCAAGCTCAATAAACGCAAACTTCAACCCCAGAGCGACAGCCTCGGTCATGTAACCGTTTCGTGTGTAGCCTGCGAAAAGTTGATAGCCGAGGTAGGCGTTCTGGAAAGATTTGCGAAATATCTGACTGAGGTTCAAAGTACCGACGATCTTTTCGTCATCGACCGTGCACACCAGAAAGGACTCGTTCGTTTCCTTCGCGGATTCGAGCAGGAGCATCTCGAAGCGTTCGCGGTTAAACTCGGATCTCGAATAAACCCCAAAAAGCTTCCGGCTCCTCCGGTACAACGCAATCAGAGCATCGCAATCGTCAGCCTTCGGAGTTCGCAGATAAACTCTTTTCGATTTCAACTTCATTGCCTGATTCTTCGTCGTAGAGAACGCACCGCACCTTTACACCGACGTTCGACACGTAAAGCGGTATCTCGCCATGGACACACCGTTCCATTCGAAATTCGCAGCGCGGCGCGAAGTGGCAGCCGTCCGGCAGGTTCGTTGGGCTCGGAACCGTGCCTTCGATGGTCTGCAAGCGTTCCGCTTTTGCCGCCCCGACGTCGGTCAGCTTTGGCACGGAACGCAAGAGACCTTGTGTATACGGGTGTTTTGGGTTCGCAAAAAGCTCATCGACGCCAGATTCCTCGACGATCTTGCCGGTATACATCACGCACACTCGGTCGGCGACCTCGGCGACGACGCCCAGATCGTGCGTTATGAGCAAGACGGCGAGTTTGCGCGTTTTTCTAAGCTCATCCAGCAGCTCAAGAATCTGGGCCTGAATCGTTACATCTAAAGCAGTTGTCGGCTCGTCCGCAATCAGCAAGTCCGGGTCGCAGGCGAGAGCCATCGCGATCATCACGCGCTGGCGCATTCCGCCCGAGAGCTGATGCGGATAGTCCGACGCTCGGCGATCCGGCGACGGTATCGAGACTTCTCTCATCGCCTCGACCGCGGCGTTCCATGCCGCTTTTTTGTCCAATTTGCGATGCAGCCGCAGAGCTTCGGCGATCTGTTCACCGACCGTGTAAACCGGATTGAGCGAGGTCATCGGGTCCTGAAAGATCATCGCGATATCGTCGCCCCGGATCTCGCGCAGACGCTCATTAGACGCCGTCGTTAGTTCCTCGCCCTTAAACTTGATCGAGCCATCGACGATCTTACCGGGCGAGGAGATCAAGCGCATTATCGAGAGCGCTGTGATCGATTTGCCACAGCCCGATTCGCCGACGAGGCCGAGCAGCTCGCCCTCGCCGATCGTGAAACTCACGCCATCGACCGATTTCACCACTCCGGCCCGCGTTGGAAAGTGTGTTTTTAGATTTTCGACCTCGAGAAGATGGCTCATAAACAATCGGCAAGTTCGGATAGATTCTAGCCTAATAACGTCCGGCTGAAAAGTTTCGCATCTTCTGTAGAGGCAACGAAATACGTCGCTTTTTAGTCAAAGGAGTGTTATTCTGCTTTTTGCAATGAATGCCGTTGGGTAAATTTTTGAGCTGGGAGAACCATCTGTGAAGCATAGCATTACTCGCCTTTACACCATACTGATCGCAATTTTATTTGTTTCGGCTCTCGGATACGGCCAAAACGCGTCTTCGACGGCTAAGCTGACCATCGAGCCGGCAAAGGCTGACGCAAAACCTGTAGCCAAGAACGTCACGGTTCCGATGATCCAGAGCGACATCAGGGAAGCTCTCGCCGTGATCGAGAACAATCACGTCGGCGGAAAGAGATTGGACTACAACGAAGTATTTAAATCGTCGATCGACACAATGCTTCACGCCCTCGACCCGCATTCGAACTATTTCGACGCGAAGGAGTTTGAGCAATTCAACACCGATCAGAGCTCGCGATATTACGGCATCGGCGCGACAATCGGCGATCTCAGCGACGCAAACGGCAAGGTTGTCGCAACTTATATTAAAGCTACATTTGAGGGCGCTCCGGCACACAAAGCCGGTCTTCGCTACGGTGACAAGATCGTCGAGGTCAACGGTACGTCGATGCTGGGCAAACCGTTTCATGAGGTTCGCAGTTTTCTGCGCGGCCCGCAGGGTACCAACGCAAAGATCGTGGTCGAGCGTCTCGCGACCGGCAAGCGAGAGACTGTTCAGATAGTCCGCGATGCCGTCCCGCAACCGTCGATCAGCGAATGGTACATGATCCGTCCGGGCGTCGGCTATATGGCGATGAACGGTGGGTTTAACAGGACGACGTTTGGCGAATTCGTGCAGGCGATGACCGAACTGAAGGCGGCGGGCATGCAACAGCTCGTGATCGACCTTCGCGATAACGGCGGCGGTCTCGTTAGCCATGCTTACAGGATCGCGAACGCATTTCTACGAGACGGTCAGACGGTATTCACCCAAAAAGGCCGTATCGAAGGGGTTAGCGAGCGTTACCCGGCTCAGAATCGCAATCCCGATCCGTCGCCGCTCGTCATCCTGGTAAATCGCAACTCAGCGTCGGCATCCGAGATCCTCGCGGGAGCGCTGCAGGATCATGACCGCGCGTTGATCGTCGGCGAAAACACATTTGGCAAAGGACTCGTTCAAAACCCGTTCATGCTCGAACACGGTTCGATGCTGCTGCTCACGATCGCAAAATACGAAACTCCGTCGGGGCGCCTAATCCAGCGCGATTACTCGAACGGAGAGCTCTATAATTACTACACCAACGGCGGCAGCTTTCGCTCAGAAGAAAGCGGCGCAACGCGTCCGAAAGGCGACGAGCGAAAGACCGATACCGGCCGTACTGTTTACAGCGGCGGCGGCATCGACCCCGATGTGGTTGTGAAGCCGCAGACGATCGCTATCGAACGAGCACGCTTTCAACAGCGGCTTGCAAACCCCGTGTTTGCATTTGCCATGGAGATGGTTTTGGGCAGGGCAAAGGGACTCGACGCATACAAGGTTGCGACGCCGATCACTTTTAACTACGACATCAAAACGAGCGACTTCCCTGTCAACGATCAGGTCTTTGGGGAATTCAAACAATTCGCCGTCGATAAGTATAAGTTCACGGCAGCGCAGATCGACCGAGAGCGTGAATTTGTCGAACGCACATTGCGCACCGAACTCGTTACCGCCGCCTATGGAGCACAGACATCACGTCAGGTCTTCAACGAATATGACGAGCAATTGCTAAAAGCCATCGGCCTGTTGCCGCAAGCAAAGCAACTCGCTCTGCAGAGCGAACGCTCACGGGCGATAAAAACGAGCACCCCGCTAAATTAAGTTCAGATTTATTTCAGATAACGGAAACACACGTCAATGGCGTGTGTTTTCTATTTTAAAAGAGCCAGTTTACGAGGTAGTAGATCCCAATGCCGGCTCCGGTAAGAACAAGCAGCAGTCCAACCACCGACGCCGCGACGATCAGTTTAAATCTGCGATAACGCTTTTCGTCGGGCGGCGAAAGCTGGTTTTGCGGAAAATATGGCGGTGGTCGGTTAAGCATGGTTTCTAGTCTATAGTTTCAAGTTTCGAGTTTCCAGCCGGCTAACTTGAAACTACAAACTTGGAACTTGAAACTCAACGCGGCAGCGGTTGTTCAAGATTCGCGAGGCCATACGCGAGCACGGACATTACGGACGCGACTTCGGCGATCTCACGTGGATTTATTTTGTCGAAAGTATCGGCCGCGTTGTGGTGATAGTTAAAGTAGGTTTGTTGGTTAAACCACGGCGCAAACGACGGGACGCCGGCACGTGTGAGAGGCGTGAGGTCGGCGCCGACACCTGGTAAAATCTGCGACTGAGCGGCGCCTTGCGAGCGGAGAATATTCGAGATCGGTGCGAAAAACGCAAGAGCCTCGGGCTTGCCGGCAAAATTAAACCCGAGCGGATGCGACGCACCGAGATCACTCTCGATTGCGGCAAAGTGGTTTGTGAGACTATTCTTTTGCTCTTCGAAATACGCTGCCGACCCGCGACCGCCGTTTTCTTCATTCATCCATGCGATAAAGCGGATCGTGCGTTTTGGTTTGATCTTTAGCTGCTTCAATATTGCTGGAACGGCCATCGAAACCGCCACGCCTGCTCCGTCATCGATCGCGCCCTGCCCCAAATCCCACGAGTCGAGATGACCGCCGATGACAACGATCTCGTCAGGCCGTTCGCTTCCCTTCAAATCGGCTATGACGTTGTGGCTCTCGACGTCGGGCAATGTCTGCGGCGTCAAGGTGAGTTTGATCTTAACAACGCCGTCTTTGGCAAGCGACGCGATCATCTCGGCGTCTTCGTAACTGACCGCCGCTCCCGGAATCGGCGTAACGCCTTCGCGATAACCCATTACGCCGGTGTGTGCAAGACGATTTTGCGAACCGCCCGCCGAACGAACGAGCACCGCCAACGCTCCAAGCGGCGCGGCATTCATCGCCGCTGCAAATCGGTACTGCACGGCCTGGCCATAAGCCGCTCCGCCAAAACCGCTTGACTGCAGGTCGGTGTCGAATTTGTAGTTGAATAGAACGATCTTGCCCGCGATCTTGTCTCTGCCGAGCGCATTCAATTCGGGAAAGTCCTTCACGACGACGATCTCGGCGGTCAATCCACTCGCAGGCGTCCCGACGCTGCCACCAAGAGCTGTCAGGACGACCTTTTGCGTCGAACCGGCACCCATACCCGACCACTCGACCAATTCGCCGCGCTCTTCGCCGCGAACCCAACGCGGCACCATGCATTTTTGCAGACGAACTTCTAACCCAAGCTTTCGCATCTCCGCAGCAACATATTCGACAGCTCGCGCAGCCTGTGGCGATCCCGAAAGCCGCGCCCCGATGTTATACGACAAATATCGAGTCTGATCATAGGCGTAGCTGCTCGCCAAGGCCGCTTGTTGAATTCGCGCCAATTCACCGAGCGTCTTTGCCGTGTAGAGTTCGGGCGTCGGCACCCCTTGCTGGCCTAGCGAAACAATCGCGGTCGATAGAAACAGAAGGGTCAGAGATACAAATTTCATAACCCTCATTCTAGCGGATGCGTATATCTGTGTAATAATGTCCTATAATTTTTTTGAGGTTTAAAAAAGAAATAGTATGAAACGTGTCATCTCTGCTTTTGTTCTCGTCTGTTTTGTCGCGGCCCTCGCGTCGGCGCAACTAACCTTTTCTGTCGCCGATCTGCTTGGCGTCAAGCGCGTTAGCGACCCGCAACTGTCACCGGACGGCCGCACGGTCGCATTCACCGTCGGCACGGTTGATAAGGCCGCAAATCGCGTCGTCAACCAGATCTACACGATAAGAGCGGACGGCACCGGCCAGCGGCAGATCACGAGCGGCACTGCGTCGAGTTCAAGTCCACGCTGGTCGCCTGACGGCAAACGGATCGCGTTTACGACCGGCGGACAGATTTGGACGATGGAACCTGACGGTGATGACAAAGAGCAGGTTACAAAGATCTCGAGCGGCGCCGGACAACCCGTTTGGTCGCCCGATGGCAAATGGATAGCCTTTATCTCAGACGTTTACCCTGAGTGCAGCACGGACGCCTGCAACAAGGCCGAAGACGATCGTGTCGAAAGCAGCAAGGTAAAAGCTCACGTTACCGAACGCCTTCTTTTCAAACACTGGAACGAATGGCGAGACCGCAAGCGCACGCATCTCTTTGTCATTTCGAGCAAAGGCGGCACGGCCCGCGAGATAACCGTCGGCGATTATGATTCACCGCCGTACGGCGCGGCAAGCGGCGTTGACTACGCATTTTCGCCCGATGGGTCGAGCATTGTTTACCTCAGAAATCCGGACAAGGTCGAGGCAACATCGACAAACAGCGACATCTACATCCAGCCGCTCAGCGGCGGTACGGCTAAACACGTCACAGCGGGCATGAAAGGATACGATGCGTCGCCAATGTACACCCGCGACGGCAAATACCTGCTCTTCCGTTCAATGGAAACGGCCGCCTTCGAGGCGGATCGCTGGCGGATCATGCGTTACGATCCGTCGTCGGGCGAGATCGTAGAACTGACAAAGGGCTTCGATCAGCAAGTCGGCGAAATGATCGTTTCCAGCGACGGCAAGACCGTCTATTTTGACGCAAATTACATGGGACGCAATCCGATCTTTAGCGTTCCGGTCGAGCCGGACTTTCGTCTCCGCGTCGCCACGCACGTCAAAGAGGTCGTTCGCGATGTGTACGCGGGCGGTCTGAACCTCAGCCCGGACGGAAAATCACTCGTATTTGTCGCGAGCTCGATCGCCTCGCCGCCCGAGCTTATGACCGCCTCAACAGACAGCGGCGTTACGACTGCCTTGACTACGATAAACAAGTCGTCTATCGATTCGTTTGGCCTTCAAAAAGCCGAAAATCTAACCTGGAAGGGAGCGCTCAATCAGAACATCCAGGGCTGGTTGGTTAAGCCCGCGCGCTTCGATGCGACAAAAAAATACCCGCTTATAGTTTTGATTCACGGTGGGCCGCAAGGCGCGTGGGGTGACAGTTGGAGTTACCGCTGGAATCCGCAGGTTTACGCAAATCAGGGCTATGTCGTATTCATGCCAAATCCTCGCGGCTCGACCGGTTTCGGACAGAAGTTTGTCAACGACATCTCGGGCGACTGGGGCGGCAAGGTTTACACCGATCTGATGAATGGCGTTGCGCATGTAATCAAGAATCCGTACATAGACAAATCGCGTATCGGCGGCGCCGGCGCGAGTTATGGCGGATATATGGTCAACTGGATCCTGGGCCACAATAACGATCCTCGATTCAAGTTCAAGACGCTCGTCTCGCACGCCGGGGTTTACAACCTCGAAAGCATGGCGACCTCTACCGAAGAGATTTGGTTCGTCAACTGGGAATTCAAGGGCATGCCTTGGGAAAACCCGGTGCAGTACAATCGCTGGTCGCCAAATAAATTTGCTAAGAACTTTGCAACGCCAACCTTGGTTACTGCGGGTGAACTTGATTTTCGCGTGCCGTACGACCAGAGTTTGCAGCTTTACACGACGCTGCAACTGCGTGGCGTCGAGTCAAAACTCATTATGTTCCCTGACGAAGGTCACTGGATTTTGAAGCCGCAGAACTCCGAGTTTTGGTATACGAACGTCGTGAATTGGTTCAATAAGCATCTGAAACCGTAATGGCCGAAGCCCGTACGAAGTAAGGCGCTTGCAGAGCTTACTCCACATTCGCGCGTCGAAATTAAGTTACATCATGAAAAAGTCAGTCAATCGCCTTTACGTTCAACGAGCGCCCTTACTCCGTGCGGGCTTCTACATCGCCATTTTTCTACTCGCGGCCCTTTCCGCGGTTGCACAAACGCCCCGTCCGAACTTCAACCGGGCGCAAACCTTCGACGTTCAGCACTACGTCATCCGAGCAAGTTTTGATCGTGCAAAGAAAATGGTGCTGGGCGATACGACAGTTTCACTAAAACCGCTGAGTGACGGATTTACGCTCGTTGAGCTGGACGCCATCGATCTTAGTTTCGATTCTGTGAAGATCGAGCCGGCTAACGTTGATCTTCGGTACAAGGTAATCCCGGGTAAGGTCGTCGTTTACCTCGACAAACCGTACGCCCGGAACGAGCTTGTCACCATTCGCCTGAAATATACCGCAACACCAAAAAAAGGGGTCTATTTTGTCGCGGGCCAAAAGGACGGCCGGGGCATCGAAATTCACTCTTCGCAGATCTGGACGCAGGGCGAACCCGACGAAGCTCGTCACTGGTTCCCTTCGTTCGATTTTCCGAGTGACAAGGCGACCACCGAGCAGTTCATCACGGTAGAGAAAGGCGAAACCGTTGTTGGAAACGGCGAGCTTATCGAGAAGGTCGAAAACACTGACGGCACCGAAACATGGCACTACAAAATGGCCGTACCGCTCCCGGTTTATCTCGTCTCGTTCGTGGTCGGCAAATACGTCAAGCTCGAAGAAAAGTATAAGAACATCCCGCTCGGATATTACATCTATCCCGGTCGCGAACAGACCGCCCGCAACGCCTACGCAGACACCGCAGCGATGATGAAGCACTTCGAAGACCGCACCGGAGTCGATTTCCCCTATAACAAGTACGACCAGACCGTGGTCGCCGGCTTCGAATTTGGCGGGATGGAAAACATAACGGCAACGACGATGGCCGACAGCTTTATTTTCTTCGCCGACACCGAGTTCGGACGTGGTATGGTGATGGACCTCGTCTCGCACGAACTGGCGCATTCTTGGTTCGGCAATCTCGTTACGTGCCGCAATTGGGCAGAACTCTGGCTGAACGAAGGATTTGCAACGTATCTAGAAGCTGTGTTTCGTGAGCACAAATACGGCCGTGAAGATTACCTGAACAAGGTACGAGAGGATGCGGCTCAATTCATTATTGACGACGTCGACAGCCGCAAACGTCATCCGCTCTATAATCTGCGCGCCGAGAGGGTTTCGGAACTCTTTGACAATGCCTCAACGACGTATCACAAGGGCGGGGCCATTCTCCACACCCTTCGCGAACAGATGGGAGCCGAGGCGTTTTGGCGCGGGGTTAATATTTACCTTAATCGTCATAAGTTCGGCAGTGTCGAATCAACCGATCTGCGAAAGGCGATGGAGGAAGCCTCGGGTGAAGACCTCGGCTGGTTTTTTGATCAATGGGTTTACAGCGGCGGACATCCAAAGCTGACGATCCGCCGGATTTACAACGCAAAGGCGCGCACGCTCACCCTCATTTCGATGCAGACCCAAAAACCCGATGCGATAACACCGGCCGTATTTCGCCTTCCGTTGGAAATCGCAATTGAGAGTCCCGGAAACAGGAAGGTCGAGAAGATCCAGATCACAAAGCGAAGACAAGTGTTTACGTTTAAGGTAACCGCAAAACCGACAGACCTGACTATCGATCCCGAGTTGAAGATCCCGGTAAAGCGCGTCGATCTTCGCCCCGTAGAACTTGGCGCAGTCCCGCGGGGCTAGGTTCTGAGCCTTGATAAAAGATAGACCCCTAAGAAAGTAAAGATAAACAACGGCGACCAAATGGCGAGACCGGGCGAGAGCAACCCGTTCAACCCGAGCTGTTCAAAGACGCTGCTTACGCCCGTAAACAACAACCAAAGCGCAACCGCGACCCCAATAGTCGCCACCTTACCTTTTCGATTCAATGTCAGAGAAAACGGCGCCGTGAACATGGCGATCACAAGCGGCAGCAGAACAACCGAATATTTTTTCTGGAGAGCGACCTCCAGGTTCCTTCTATCAACCTCAGAATCCGCATTCTCGATCTGATCCACAAGGATGGTCGTGTTTAGGTGGGTCGGCTTTTCACGTACCTGAACAAACGGATTGTCTATTTCCCCTAGTTCAAAACCTGCACGCGCGGAGTTCACGATCCTTCCGCCCAGCAGTTCGGCCGTCTCGACCGTACCAAGTAGGAATAGCTTTCCGGCTCGCCACCGCGCAACGCCCGAACGGTACACCGATTGCAACTCGCCATTATTTCCCGCAAACTCATACACCGAAACATCCAAGCCACAATTTCGACCGCAGTCCCGTATGTCGTTATCAGACGCAAAGATTATGGACGATCCGTTTTTCGCATTTGCAGCTCCGAACTGCGTAAATGAATAAATCCGACTCCCACTTGCGACCCACTCCCTTCCCGATTTGCTCTGAGGTTTCCCCTGGTTACGAATCTGATCCCGAATCGCGTCTTGACGTTTGTTCGACGCGGGAAGCACGTTCTCCTGAATCACCCAGTTAACGGCTCCGAGCAAAAACGCCAGCAGAAAACACGGCAGCAGCAGCCGATATACACTCTGCCCTGCCGATGTCCATGTGACGATCTCGTTTTGGCGGGACTTAATTGCGTAGGTTGCGAGAGTTGCGATCATCGCCGCTGAGGGAGCGATCTGCAGATAAACGAATGGCAGCAGGAAGAAAAGATATTTCACGAGCAGCCAAAAACCACCGTCGATGGTGCCCGCAAATTTCCAAAGTTCGAACGCAGTAAAAATAACAAAGATGGCCGTGAGGAAACCCAATGTGAGAAGAAAGTTCTTTAAGAGATTGCGGATCAGGTCAAAGTCGCGCAAACCCGTTGTCAGATCGACAAATAGATCCCGCTTATAAACTTTCTGCGGCGATCGTCTAATCGATTTTAGAAACGCCTTCACTCTTTCGGCCGTCGCGTGAACAAAATCCAGCCTTCGCGTAAGGGCGAAATACATGATCGCAGCGATGCTGCCGCCGATCGGCAAAAGAGCGCTTGTGTAAACACCTATAGCGCCAGTTCGGGCTAGTTGTTCACCCAAAAACGCAAGCAGGTAAAAACCTATAAGCGTCACAAGTGCGACTGCTATGCCAAATCCCCGTCCGCCGCGGTTAAACCTGAGAACGATAACGGTACCAAGAACGCAAAAGATCAACGGAGTAATAGAAAGAAGAAGTCTTCGCTGTTGCAAGATCAAAGCCTCGGTACTCTCTTTGCCGCCTTTCTCCGCTGCGTATTCGGCGAGCTGTTGAAGACCGAGTTCCTCCGGTGCGAGATCAGAACTGCTTAGCTTTTTTATCAGATCGCTTCGCGACGTTTTGATCGCCAATCTTATCTGGCCGAGATCTTCCGCAACATACTTCCCGGCTCCGCCTTTTATCGGCAGAGTCGTGACCGAAGCATTTTCGAGAACCAACTCCGAGGTCTCGCCCGACGTATCGATCCGCCCGGATCGCGACGTTATCAACCTAACATTGCCGTTGGCCGCGTCCTCGCTGTGGATAAATATGTTCTCCCAGCGGCCCGTTTCGATGTCGCCGCTGCGCACATAGATGGTGTAACCGGCGACCTCTGTGTTAAAGATACCCGGCTCGATCGGCGATTCGAGTTTCTTGATCGCGGTTTGGAGCGCCACATTTCTGACAAGAGATGCGGCAAGCGGTACGCCTTTTAGATTGACCACGAACGCAAAAACGGAGAGAAAAACGCCCAAAACAACTATCGGCAGAGCGATCTGAAGATTTCCTACACCTGACGCGCGAATGGCGACGAGTTCGCTATCGCCCTGCATTTTTGAGAGTCCGATAATGGTCCCGACAAGGATCGCCATTGGACACGTGAACGCGATCACATTTGGCAAAAGCGCCATCGCAAGTTGCCAGACCAGATTTGCGGGAATATTGACGTTGAAGAAGATGTCGGCATATCGGCTGGCCTGCTGAACAAATAAAATTACGCTCAACAGCAGCCACGCAGAGACGAAATACGGCAGTATCGCGCGCAACAGATATTTTGAGATGAGCAAACTCGTGCGATTCATCCTTGATTGGCCTTGACGGCGAGTGAAGTCTCACGAGCGACTTCCCGACCTATCGAAGTTGAGATCAATTGCTTTAACGTTGACGAGAGATCTCTCAGACGCTCGTCATCGGCCGTTGCGTAACCAGCAAATTCGGCGGGCGCCAGGCTGAGCGCGGCCGCGACGATTTCGCGCGTTTTGCCGTCCATAACCCGGCTCGATTTCGCTTTGCGGCAATTCGCACACAATAAGTGAAAATTCACCTGTATGTTAGCCTCTTCGTGAGTCTCCAGAACTCGGCGGCACTGGTTGCAGCGGCTCCAATCCGGCAAAAGGCCTGCAAGTTTTAGCAGCCACAATTCGAAGTAGGCACCGACGCCCTGTAAATTATCTTCCGCGTTCTCCGCAGCGGCTGCGACGCAAGCGCGTACCATTCGATAGAGTTTCTCGTCCCTGTCGTGCGGCTGCGCAAAATGCAGTAGGATATCGGCGAGATATGAGAACTTTTGCAGAAAATCAGGGTTAGCGGCAGCGGCGAAGTTGGACTTGAGCAACTCGCATTTTTGTATCGAGACGAGCTCGACGTTCTCCTTTTCAAAATACGAGACCTTTATCTCGGAAAACGGTTCCAATCCACTGCCGAAACGACTCTTTAGTCTTTTGGCTCCTTTTGCGACGCCGCGCACAACGCCATGATCGCGTGTAAGAAGTACGACGATCTTGTCGGCCTCGGCCAGATTGTAGCTTTTTAGGACGAGGCTTTCGGTTTCGATCAGCGGCATGTTTGTAACAACTTGTGTAAGTGTTTAATTCGACCTGGTAATCCTTTGCGTGCTCGCGGCTTCGCGTGAAAACCCTCTGATCTCACGCAAATCCGCAAAGAACGCTAAGAAAGCAAAGATTCGAACAAATCCTACCAAGGAACAAAATATAGCACCCAGGCAAGTACAAGGCTGATGATAACAAACTGTGCGAAAGTTTTAAGACCGTAGAGGATACGGTCCCGATTCGAACCGCTCGAAAAAATGCCAAACGCAACCGAAACAAACAGCGCGAAAAGAATGAGGTAGATAAAGTGGATCATTTCTTCCTCCCGCGAGCAATATCAACGGCGTCAATGGCGGCCAGATAGTTTAGAAGTCCGGCGACCTCAAGAAAGCGCCCGCCGTATTCAAAAGTAGCTGCGGCGGCGGCCGTCGGCGACGGATTTGCGGCTATCATGTAGCTCACGATCGCTCCGATCACATTCCCAAAGCGGGCAAATACGTTCAAAAGGTAAAGCAAAGCGCCGTCCTTAAAGCCAAAACCCGGATAATGGGCACCGTTGCTGATGATTGCGATCACGAACATTATCCACACGATGGCAAAGACCAGCACGCCGCGTTTTACTCGTTTTTGAATCAAATGGCCGGCGCCCGGAATCACCCAAGCAAGCAGACCTATAAATATAGGATTGTTCATTATCTAATTTATGCGTCCTAAGAAAATCAGTAGTTTAGCCTCAGTTTATTAACGTAATACATTTAAACTAGTTTCTGCACTTGCTGACAAACGACGTAAAGACCTCGTCCGAGACCGCGTCATTCATCAATTCAGGATGCCACTGGACACCGAGGATCCAATTGCCCCGTCCGTTACCCTCGATACACTCAATGACGCCGTCCTTTGCCCAGGCGGTTGCTTTTAGCCCTTTTCCAACCCTCGCGACGGCCTGATGATGCGATGTGTTTACGCGAATAGGGCCTCGCGAGTTCTTAATAGATGCAAAAGACGCCAGTATTCCCGTCTTTGCGACCCTGATCGAGTGCGATGCTCGCCCGACCGGCATTCCCTGATCGTGCTTGAGGCAATTCTTAACCTGCGAGCCTATGTCCTGTACCAATTTACCGCCTCGATAGACATTTAACGCCTGCATTCCATAGCAAATCGCTAAGATCGGTATTTTTCGCCGCTCCGCCTCGGCTAGAACGAGCATTTCAGTCTCGTCCTTTATCGGGATAACAGTTTTCAAGCCCGGATGCGGTTCTTCGCCATAGTATTGAGGGTCGACATCAGTGTTACTGCCCGGCAAGAGAAGTCCGTCTATGCCCGACATTACCTTGGCTATGTATTCCTTTTTCGGAATTAAACTAATATGCATCGGAACGCCGCCCGCTCTCTCCACGCGTTCGCTGTAATCGCGGCCGAGGTAAAACCGGCCCGTCTCCTGCTCCAGCCGCATGGTAATGCCGATCAACGGGCGCTTCGCCATAAACACTTATGTTCAAACAATCGACCAAATCTGTCAAAGACAATTTATTTTCTTTGTGCGCCTCGCGCTCTTCCCTGCGTTCTTTGCGTCTTTGAAATAGAAAGATCGGTTTCCCGCAAAGCCGCAGAGAACGCAAAGGGAGCCGATTCGGCAATCTTCGCTTGTTTGAGCATTTGAAATTAAAACCTTATCATCTACTTTTGCACGATCTATGTCACTCAACAAAAAAATCAGATCGACAACTGTCCTTCTCGTGAGCCGCGACGGCAAGACCGCGATGGCCGGCGACGGTCAGGTTACACTCGGTGAAACCGTGATCAAATCGACCGCAAAGAAGGTCCGCCGCATCTCGGGCGGTAACATTCTCGCGGGTTTTGCGGGTTCGACGGCCGATGCGTTTTCGCTTCTTACGCGTTTTGAGACAAAGCTTGAGCAGTTTCAGGGGCAACTGGAGCGCGCCGCGATCGAGCTGAGCAAAGACTGGCGCACCGATAAATACTTGCGAAACCTGGAAGCACTCCTGATAGTCGCCGACGCAAAAGATGCCTTCTTGATTTCGGGCAAAGGAGATGTAATTTCATCCGATGACGGCCTGCTCGCCGTCGGTTCGGGCTCGAGCTTTGCCCTTGCCGCGGCACGTGCATTGATGCGGCACACTGATCTGAGCGCGAAGGACATCGCCGAAGAATCCCTAAAGATCGCCGGCGAAATTTGTATCTACACAAACGCGGAGATCGTCATCGAAGAGATCTAGTGCCCAAGCCCGCGCGTGAGCAAGGGCGGAACATCCTATGTAAAATAAAGAAGAATGCTTGACGACTACGGTTTTGAAATCTATGAGGAGAATACCTTTCCGATCGCCTATCTTCTTACTTTTCGCACCTATGGAACGTGGCTGCACGGTAACGAATGCGGATCAATAGAACGAAGCCGTGACAAACGCTTTCGGGTGATTTATCGAACGCGACATGTCCCTTTAGAAGATAAGATGATATCCGAGATGAAAACTTCACCGACGATCTTTAATCGACACCAGAAGTCGATTGTTAACGAAGCGATTAAAGAAGTTTGTGAATATCGCCAATACACCGCGCGAGCAGTCAATGTTCGGTCGAACCATGTACATGCGGTCATTTCAAAGGCAATAGAACCTGAAAAGATCGTTAATGATCTAAAAGCGTATGCGACGCGTAAACTTCGCGCAGAACATGCCATTGATAGAGAAACGAGGGTTTGGTCTCGCGGTGCTAGCACGCGATATCTATGGAAACCGCGACATGTCGATGCTGCCGTTGAATACGTTTTGTATGGTCAGGGAGATGTTCCGTTTGAAACTGTCTTCGACATGAGTCAACCTTGAATTTTCCGCCCTTGCTTATGCGCGGGCTTGTGCAATTTTATATGGCCATATATTTAAGCGGCGAGACTGCGGCCGCAAAAGCGAATCTTGATGAGCTGACGCCGCGGCAGATCGTTGCCGAGCTCGACAAATACGTTGTCGGACAAGCCGCGGCAAAGCGGGCCGTCGCGGTTGCTCTGCGCAACCGGATCCGAAGGCAGAAACTGCCGGCGGAGATGGCCGAGGACGTTTTACCAAAGAACATCTTGATGATCGGCACAACGGGCGTAGGTAAAACCGAGATCGCACGGCGCCTTGCGCGCCTTGCGAATTCGCCTTTCATAAAGATCGAGGCCTCTAAATTCACCGAGGTGGGTTATGTCGGGCGCGATGTCGAATCGATGGTCCGCGAACTTGCCGACGTCGCCGTCGACATGGCAAAACAGGGCGCCTTTGAAGAGGTAACTCCACGTGCCGAGCAGAATGTCGAGGAGAGATTGCTCGACATTTTGCTGCCGCCTTCGGATATGACCTACGGCGAAGGCAATGATACAGAGGTTCAAAATACAGCCTCAAAAACGCGCGAGAAGCTGCGCGAGCAGCTTCGTCGTGGGCAACTGGACGAACGGCTCATCGACATCGACACTCAGGACCGCTCATCGGCGACGATCGATTTTATCGGCGGCCAGGGGATGGAGGAGATGGGCGTCAATCTTCGCGACATGTTCGGCAACATGTTTCCGTCAAAGACGGTGCGTAAAAAACTTACCGTCGGTGAAGCGAGAAAGATCCTGCTCCGCGACGAGCAGGAAAATCTCGTCGATATGGAGCAGATAACCCGCGCGGCCCTCGACAAAACTCAATCTTCGGGCATTATCTTTCTCGACGAGTTGGATAAGATCGCGGGTCGCGAAACCGGAGGTTCGGACGGGCCGCAAGTCTCACGCGAGGGCGTGCAGCGCGACCTGTTGCCGATCGTCGAGGGCACAAACGTAAATACCAAATACGGAATGGTCTCGACCGATCATATTTTGTTTATCGCGGCCGGAGCCTTTCATGTCGCAAAGCCGTCGGACTTGATTCCCGAGCTTCAGGGACGCTTTCCAATACGCGTCGAGCTGGAATCGCTCACCATGGACGACCTTAAGCGCATCTTGGTCCAGCCAAAGAACTCGCTGATTAAACAGTACCAGGCGCTGTTAAGCACCGAGGGCATCGAGCTTGTTTTTACGGACGATGCGATCGAAAAACTTGCCGAGATGACGGCCGAGATAAACAAGACCACCGAGAATATCGGCGCCCGTCGGTTGCACACTTTAGTTGAGAAGTTACTTGAAGAAATTAGCTTCGAAGGCAGTGAATTAAAGGAGAAAACGCAGCGTATCGACGCAGCGTATGTCAGCGAAAAGCTCAGCGTCCTTATCGAAGATCACGATCTGCGACAGTACATTTTGTAGTTTACAGAGGTTAAGCAGTGTCTCACGGATGTAAAGTTAGGTTTAAGCACTTTGCTAATAAAGCGCCAATAGCGCTTTTGATCTTCTCCGCGCTTATTGCGATAGGCTGCGGCAAGCGCGGTGCTCCTGTGCCGCCAAAGGAAAAAGTTCTGCAGCGGATCGAGCTTGAGGGATTTCAACGCGGCAACCAGGTGATTCTCTCGTGGAAAATGCCGGCCCGCAACGCACCAAAGAATAACGTTCAAAACATAGCCCGCGCCGACATCTATCGTCTCGCCGAACCTGCGACTTCCCCGCAATTGATCTCTGAAGAGGAATTTGCGAATAGCAGCACGCTGATCGCCGCCGTAGAGATCTCGGATTCTGATTTCGGACTCAAAACGTTGATTCACAAGGACACGTTGCAATTTGCGGGACAAGCGGCTCGTCTGAGATACGCAGTTAGATTTGTAAACGCATCGGGACAAAAAGCCGGCTTCTCAAATACTTTGCTCATAGAACCGACATCAAAGATCGCCGCCAATCCGAGTTCCCTTGCTGCCGAGGCCTCGCAGGAGGCGGTTCGCCTGACTTGGACGGCACCGACTGCCAATATCGACGGCTCGACGCCTGTGAGTCTTATCGGCTACAACATATATCGTTCAACTTCTGAGAAAGAGCCCGCAAAACTGCTGAATAAAGCTCCGGTTGAAGCGACGAGTTTCGAGGATGAATTCTTCGACTTTGACAAGGACTATTACTATTTTGTGCGCTCTGTTTCCGTAGGTCTAGAAACCGAGCCTGTCGAAAGCGCCGAGTCGAACATAATCAAGTTTAGAGGAGTCGATACATTTGCACCGAGCGCCCCGTCGGCGATAACCGTAGCCGCGGCACCCGGAACGATCTCGATCTTCTTTGCCGTCAATCCTGAAAAGGACATCGCGGGATATAAAATTTACCGCTCCGAGGACAGGGACGAGCCTTTTGCAAACTGGACATTGCTCACAACCGGTTTGCTGACAGCAAACACGTTCCAGGACACGCGGGTCGAGTCCGGCAAGACTTACCACTATTATTTGACCGCCACCGACAAAACCGGCAACGTAAGTCCGCCATCCGAGGTCGTGTCCGAAACCGCACCGTAGTTATGAAAATTGAGCTGGAAACAACTTTTTCACCGTCAAAGATAGTTTGCGTCGGGCGCAATTATGCCGATCACGCCGCGGAGCTTGGTAACGAAGTGCCCAAAGAACCGCTGTTGTTTTTGAAGGCTCCATCTGCCCTGATCCGCAACAATGAGAGCATCATAATTCCGCCACAATCGCAGCAGGTCGAGCATGAGGGCGAGCTGGCTGTGATCATCGGCAAAACTTGTAAGAACCTCGCTGACGACGCCGATGTGAGCGAATATGTTCGTGGATATACATGTCTGAATGACGTGACCGCTCGCGATCTGCAGAAAAAAGACGGCCAATTCGCTCGGGCGAAATCATTCGACACGTTCTGCCCTACGGGGCCGCACATCGAGACGGAACTCGATGTAACCGACGTCCGCGTAGTAACACGCGTAAACGGCGAGATCAGGCAGGACGGGCGAACGTCGCAGATGGTCTTCAGCGTCGAGTTTCTGATACGATATATTTCAAACATGATGACTTTGCTGCCGGGCGATGTGATCGCGACCGGAACACCATCGGGAGTTTCGAGAATGAACGCCGGCGACGTCTGCGAAGTTGAGATCGAGGGTATTGGGACACTGCGAAACGCAGTAAACTGAAAACTGAAAATTGAAAACGGAAAATGAAAGATCGCTCAGACATTTTCCGTTTTCCACTTTCGGTTTTACATTAACTTATGAAGTTCTTTATTGACACCGCAAATCTGGACGAGATCAAAGAGGCAGTTGAGCTTGGCCTTATCGATGGCGTAACGACAAACCCGAGCCTTGTGGCTAAGGAAGGCGATGTAGACTTTAAAAAGCACATAGCCGCGATCTGCAAGCTCGTAAAAGGCGATGTCTCAGCCGAAGTCACGGCTCTTGACACGGCGGGCATGCTAAAAGAGGGCCGCACGTACGCAAAGATCGCAAAGAACGTCGTCGTCAAAGTTCCGCTGACCTTAGATGGGTTAAAGGCCTGCAGGACCTTTACGGCCGAAGGCATCGGCGTAAACGTTACGCTTTGCTTCTCTGCGGCTCAGGCCATTCTCGCGGCAAAAGCCGGTGCAAAATACATCTCGCCTTTTATCGGCCGTCTCGATGATATTGCTCAAGACGGAATGCATCTTATCCGGGACATCGTGCAGATCTATGACAACTACGGATTCGCGACCGAGGTTTTGGCGGCTTCGATTCGTCATCCGGTGCACATAGTCGATTGTGCTCTCGCCGGCGCGGATGTTGCGACGATCCCATTCAAAGTAATTCAGCAGCTCGTAAAACATCCTCTGACCGATAAGGGGCTCGAAGGTTTTCTCTCGGATTGGAAGAAAAGCGGAAGGAGCTGAGATATTAGACGTGTCAAGTGAGCCTTTCTAATATCTCACTTCTCACTTCTCACTTAACAGCGTCTTTATTTGTGAATGCAAACCGGCGGCATTTGAGTCCCGCTGGATGGCAAACTGGTATTTCGCCCTAAAATATTCATCGGGTTCCGTCATCTCAACCAGTTCTTTAACTTTATCAAGATTTGCCTCAACTAACTCTGTCGGAACGCCGTCCTTAAGGTCAAACATCTCGTCGATCTCGACGATAAGCATCGAAAATTTTCGCAGCCAGGCAAAATCCTCGTCCTCCATCAGAAGGTTTACATACCGCGCCGGGCTGAGTTTGCCGTGCAGCCCCTCGTACATCTCGCGTTCCAGATCAAGCATCGCCTTATGCAGTTTTAGCAGGATATTTCGGGCATTTTTGAGTTTTTCGGCAGATTCCATAAGATAATCTTAGCCTGCTCGTAAATTTTCGCAAGCCGGCTAACCTTTGATTATTAGCGTGCTAATGATTTATACTTAGCCAGCTAATAATCAATTAACAGCAGGCTAACAGAACTTAATTGGCAGGCAAACTGTTTACATAAGAATACTTAAAGGAAAGGGTGAGATGATAAATTTCGAAGATACCGCGACCTACAAATTGGCGCGCGTCACCACCGCTTACCGCAACGCCCTTGAGCGGCATCTGGGCGTTATTGGGCTGCACGGCGGTCAGGTGTTCGTGCTCTTTGAGCTGTGGAAGCAGGACGGTCTCAGACAGGTCGATATCGCGACCAGACTCAACCTCTCTGCCCCGACCATAAACAAGATCCTCAAGGGACTCGCCGAGATGAATCTGGTGATCTCGGCTCGCGAACAGGACGACGCTCGTTCGACGCGAGTGTTCTTAACCGACCAGGGCCGTGACATAAAAAAAGATGTCGCTGCCCAATGGCTCGAACTCGAAAGCGAGTACCTCTCGGGCCTAACCGAGACCGAACGGCTGATACTTCCCGATCTGCTTGGTAAACTGAAAATCGCATATACCGGCAGCGGTGATTCAGAAGATGAGGAATAGTTGAATTTTCGACTAGGTTCCTCCCTGGCGATCCTAGCGGTTTTGCGTGAAAACCAATTCCCTTCACGCAAAGCTCACAAAAGACGCGAAGTAACATCAAACAGTTATGTCGGATAGACTCGTCACAATAAACTCGCGCAAATACGACGATCATATTCGCCGAACCTGGCAGGGCGGTTTGGTTCACGAAAGCACGGATCTTTTGATCCTGGTCGGAAAATTTAACGAGGAGGTTGACCACACCGACCTCGGCCACATTGCCGCCGGCACAGTGTCGTTTGAGCACTTTTGGTTCGAACGATGGTATAACATCTTTCGCTTTCACGAACCCGATGGCACGCTAAAGGCGTATTACGCAAACATAACGATGCCGCCGACGTTCGCGGACAACGTTATCGATTACGTTGATCTGGATATAGATGTTGTCGTTTGGCCGGACAACCGCGTCGAGGTTCTCGACCGCGATGATTTTGAGCAAAATCAAGTAAAATATGGTTATCCGAGCGATGTCATCGAGAATGCGGAGAAAGGCCTGGGCGAAGTGATCGCTCTGATCAGAGCGAACGGCTTGCCCTGACATTTCGCAACTTTGCCCGCCCCACATTCGTGTCAAGTCCGTTCGCGATACATTCACTGGAGGTTCTGTAAAATGGGAAAGGTTCGTCTTTTTTTTGCGGTTTTGTTATCTGTCATAAATTCGACCGGTTTGTACGCCCAAACTACTGCCACGGCTCCGGGTTATGTTGCTACGGATCCGATCTCGAATATCTCGCTTGAAATGACAAGAGTTTCTCGCGATGTGTCGGCTCTTACAAAGACATTAAAGAGTTTTGTGGACAAATTCGAAAAGGTCGGCGGCATCACCTTTAACGAAAAACAGCAGAAACTCATCCTCGGAATGGAGTTGCTGCAGCGGGCCGAAGCCCGTCTTGCCGTTCTGCAAAAATCACAGATCGAACTTACGGAAAAACTGAATGAGACTCGTGCGAAACTTGCGCAAAACGAGATCGATCTGCGGCCCAGGAATATTGATCGTAGTTTCGCGATGGAGGGAACGACCGAACTTCAGGAGTTGCGTGAGAACAAGCGCGAGAGGCTCCAAACCGAGCGAACGAATCTGACTACGCTAGCACAGCAGATCCAACTAAATCTCGCCGAAGCAACCGAGGCCGTCCGGGACGCCCAAGGCCTGGTCAATAGGCTGAGACGCTTGTATCTGCCGCAGATCGAGCGTGAGATCTATGAACAATAATTATCGCGGCTGGATACGCAGCATATAACTGCAGATATTTAGCGGAACGCCGATGGTGAGGGTGATTCGTTGACCAGCCGGTAGCTCATAATTATTTATCGACGCGGGATTTTTGCCTTCGTTCACTGCCCAAAAATTTCCTGCCGCGTCGGTTATCAGCGTGAGATGTCGCCGGCTGATCTCAACGTCGCCCGAGAGCGGAATGTCGACGGGTTTCGATTTAGAACCGCGACCGACGACAACCTCTTTCTGATAGATCGGGATCACGTTCTGGCGAACACCGCCGCGCCACACCTCCAACTTATACAGCTCGGCATGGCGGGCCGCGACGCTCGTCATTTCCTCACCATCTTCTGGCGGGATCGGAACGGCCTGTGGAATATTCGCCTGAGCAGCAGTCGGCGGCAGACTTGACGCGGGAACGGCAATATTCGGACTCGTCGGTACGGCCGCAGATCTTTGCACCGGCGCCTGTGCCGCTTTTGGTTCCGGCATATCGGGCAGATTCTTTGGACGAGCAAGAACGCCGGTTTTTTGATTTGAATCCTCCCAGCTATGTTGGACCCGAATGTCGCCCTTCTCAAGCGTGCCGTCGATGCGCAACTCTATAACGAATGAGCGTGTCTCGAGTTTTTTCTTACCGGCGATCTCGCGTGCACGCTCGGCGAGGATGTGGTAAAGACCTTGCTCGAGCCCCCGACGCTTAACGCCCTGCCAATCTTTGTCATCGTCGGCACTCAGAAAGATGATGTACTCGGTCGGAATGATCGTTGTGCCCTGCGGCAGCGGAACCATCTCGGCCTGCATAACGCCCTCGACAGCGCGGGCAATTTTGACAATGAACTCCTCGCCCTTGCTGCGCGGTTTGACTTGAGCGTCGCGCGCGGCCTGTTCGAGCACGAGTTCCGCCGTTTCGCCGTCGATCCATCGCCTGACTTTATCTAAAATGCTCATCAGTTTTTTGCAAGGAGTTCAAATCCAGCCACAGAGAACACAGAGGCTAATTTGAAACTCTTCTAATACCATCGATAAGTCGCTTCTCGCCAAAGTTGATGATTAATCCCCGCCGTGCGCCGCTTGCATTAAAAGGTAGCCATTTTCCGTTCAAATCTCGCTGGGTCTCCTGTGGCTGAACCTCAATTCTGCGCTAAGTCAATGTATTTGCCATTCAACCAGCCACGAGTCGCGTTCGTCGCGTTTGGCCTTACGCGGCCCTGCTCTACGACATCAACTTGATACCAATTATCGCGCGAATTTACAATCCGAACCTTTGAGTTTTTTGTGACGAGGCCGATCGGGTCGTTATCGGTGTTCGGCGCGGGGCGCAGATAAATATCGGTATTCGCCACCGCTGTTTTTGTTTGCGCGAAAGGGCTCGTGATATTCGGGATAATACCTTTCCCGCGCATATAGCTCGCCGTACCATAAAGAGCCCCAACAAAGATCACCGAAAAAACGGCGAACGTCGCAAGCCGTCTGAAAGTCCTACGCTTTTTTGGCTTTACGGCGGTGGTCGTATTTACCGCGCTCATCTTGCGATCAATGTATGGTGAGATCGGAGGTTGATTCGGCAAGTTCTGAGGAGCCGCGTAGCTCTTACTTACGTTTAGACTACCGACGCTCGGAGCGGTGACGCCCTGAGTCGGCGGAGTGTATGCGGGACGAGTGTAAACCGGTTGTTGAACACGTACTCCTTGAAAACTCGGCTGCGTTGGGGCGATAGGAGAGTAACCGCGTGCGACGTGCGGCTGCGGCGCAACTGCGGCTTTTAGGACCGTCATGAACTCTCCTTCTGCGATGATCGAGCGAACCGCAGCAAGATCATTCCAAAATTCATCGACGGTCTGCGGACGTAGGGACGGTTCCTTGTTCGTCGCTCGGGCCAGAACCGTGAGCAGCTCGTTGGCCCAATCTTCTCCGCTCACCGATTCCGGCAGCGATCCGATCGGCTCGTTTGCAAACGCGCGCGGAGTTTCGCCGGTCATGAGCGAATAAACGGTCTTAGCAAGCGAGTAGATATCAGCGGCCGGCGTTAGCTGCGAGGCTCCGACATCAACGCCAATATTGAGCGGACTATGCTCGGGCGGTGCGTAGATATTGGTACCCACGCGAGTGATCGGCGAATCAACGCCGCGGCCCCTCGCAACGCCAAAGTCTGCGATTTTCACCGTCGAATGGTCGGCTGAAAGCAGTAGATTCTGCGGCTTTATATCACGATGAATTACACCTCGTTCGTGAGCGTGTGCGAGACCCGCGCAGACCTGCTCGATGAGATTCATAGCCTCTTGCGGCGCGAGCTTACGGCGTCGAACCCGCATTTGCAGGTCGCCGCCCGGCATGTACTCGATAACCAGATAGTGAAAAACGGTGGAGTTCAAATCACGTGACGTACCGTGACCGAGACGGCTGATGATATTCGGATGGCGGACACGGTCGAGGGCGACTGCTTCGTTTTGAAAGTTCTCGACCAGTGTGCGTTCGAGGTCTGCGTCCGTGTCGTCTTGCAGGAAAACATTCAGGGCCTTTAGCACGACGAGACCGTGCGGCGACTGCGGCGATGCGAGAATGTCGCGTGCTAAATAGATCTCAGCATAGCTGCCACGTCCTAATAACTCACGCGTATCGTAACGCCTGTCGATGCGGCAATTATTAAGGGCAAGCTCTCTCATCTGTCTTTCTAAAATACGATAGCACAAGTCTTAAGTTCGCACTTAAGACGTGACTGATACGCAAAAAAATGCCGGTCAAGATCACTCTCAACCGGCAAATAATATTCTAACCTGACTTCCCTAGTTATTCGTTCGCAGGAAGCCCGTCGTCTGCACGTATTGGAAGAACGGCGTGCCCGGCGGGATGCGGTTCGGGTCAAGGAACGTCGCGTCGAACACCCAGTTACGTGTCGGTGGGCTGTAAACCGTGTTGCAGCACTTGAAGGTTCCGTTGCTGTTCCGCGAGTTGTAGAGGTTGATCAGCGAGCCTGTGTAATCGAGCCGGTCGCCGCCCCAATCTTCAAGGAACCGTTTGAAATTATGCACTCCGCCATTTAGTCGCGGGTCACCGCCACCTTGATTCGGCGTCGCGGTAAAACTCGTAATTGTGTCGCCTGCGATCATCGCAAAGCGCATTGTGGTCGTCGTCGCCGGTCTGAGCGTTTGGTTATACGGGGTGGTAACTGCTGACGAAAAACTGGCCGCGTCGTTCCAATTATTCGATAGGATCGTGACCGCGTCAGCTACAACTGACGCCGGTATGTGCAGAGCCGTATTGAATGGTAAATAATCACTGAACGGCGTATTACCGGTGGCAGGAACCGTGGCTACGCCGGTCGCATTGTAATTTCCTTTTACATAGACACCATTCTCAGTTGCCAACGTAAAGCCGCGCGTATTCGCCGGGGTTGCAGAGTCGTATCCGCCGGGCAATGTCTGGCCATTAATGAGGCGGACGCCACGCCGGAAATACATATGGTCGTTCACCGCGGCCAGGTCAGGCGTCACGGTATTTGTGTTGTAACGTTCGGCCTCTGAGCCGTATGCGGCGTCGAGAATGCCGTTGCCAAACCTGCCGGGGCCGTCAAGGTCTTCACCCGGCTGGATCGCACCGTCATTCCCAGGTGCGGCACCGTAAACATCCTCCATATCAAACTCGCCATCGAAGTTTGCGTCGCCCCGTCGATCCGAAACATAAAGAACCCATCCCTGATCCTGCGGGATATCACCGCTGACCATTCCAACACCGCCTTTAGAAGCGGCGAACGGCGTATCAACGGGAAAGAGGCCGTTAAAATCGCCGCGGAAGAATCTACGCAGATTCGCGACGTCGATATCGACCAAACTCATAACTCCGTTACGAGGAAGCTGGGTCAGACTCGTGTAGTATGTCGTCGAGCGCGTATCGTAATAAAAACCTTCGCGCGTGTCGAACATCTTGATCGGAAACGGAACTACCGCGACATTTGTGTTCCCCGCATAGTCTGCGCGTTTCAAGTGACCAAGCCTCTCGTTGCTCCAAAAGTTTGGATCAATGTCGTCAGCAGTACATCCACTCGAGCAACCTCCGAGGATATTCACGTCCGATGCTCCTACCGCCGTATAACGCCGCACGATGTTGAATGTATTCGGAGCTGTGCCGTATGACGTGAGGGCGGGCGAGGCTCCAACCGGGATATTCGGTCCGGGAATCACCCACCTCTGTAACTTTATTATTGAGCGGCTGTCCGTTCCGCCCGCAGGTGACTGAGATCCCGTTGCAGTAATGGATGCCCCGATCGGGTTCTCTTCGTATGCGCCTGTTTGGATGTTCAGGCCCGATGCCAGTGACGGCTGCTCGGTAACACCAAGACTCAAGAAATCCTCTGTCACGTCAACAGTAATTACGTTACCTGTCACCGAATCAGTTCTAACCGTCTCAACCTTTATCCAAACTTCCCGCGTACCACCTGTGTGAAGCCGCTCGCCATTTACACGCGTCGGGAAGTAATCAAAGGCGCCTCCGACAAGCGAGCGCATCGGCTTTGGCTGATAACCACGAGCACGTTCGTTTACTGGAGTCGGCGTCGGCGATGGAGCGATCGGGACAGGTCCCCTGCCGGCAATGTCACCATCGAGTCTGAGGCCGCAGCGAGCCGGAGGAGTTACGGTTATTGGAGTTTGGGCAACGCCCGAAGCACAACCAGGCAGCTTTGCCTGACTGTCGGCGAGGCTGATGCGCAAACCCGTTTTGTTGTAAAAGCGTTCAGAGCGGACGATCGCTGAATCTTCGGTGCCGGTAGCTCCGGTCGTGACCGGTTCGACGACGCCGGTCGTGTTGTTCCGGTTCAAATCGCCGCCGGCGGGTGCTGCGGGTGCAGTTTTGCCGCGCTTGATGAGCTCGATCAGATCGGAGTTATTGCCGATATTTAGCGGCAGTCTCAAAAGTGGAACCTGGCTCTGTAAGTTTCCGTCAAATGGTGCGCTATGAGCAGCCCAGTTCGTATTCAACCGGCTAGAAGGTAATTGTGGATCGGCGGTAAATACGTTCGGCGTGCCATTCAAAACGCTTCCCCTGTCGGGAAGAAGTTGCACGTAAGCACCCGACGCGTTCTTGATCCGGGTCATCGCAGACGTAATGTTAACGGTGTCACCGTTACGCTTTGTTTGCGTGACGATGTGACCAACCGCCGTGACGCGTGAATCAAAATCCGCGCCGTTTGAACTCGGATGCAGGAAGAAATGTCTATTCGAATGGACGCGGCCACCGAAAGCGAATTTCGGGCCGTTAAACAGTTCGAGATCATCTTCGTAAAACACACCGAACTGAAAGATCGGGATTCGATTGTTAAAAATATTGCGAGTCAACTGAATCTGCGTACCGGTATTGTTGTCAGTCACCGTGGTGCGCAGCCGCCACGCATCACGGATCGAGTTCAGTCCTGCGTACGGTCCTGCGGGAACTGGAATGATCTGTCGGGTTGAAACCTGAAATGGATCCTCCTGAGTAAACGTGTATCCGGGAATGCCCACAGGTAGAGTTGTTCTCACCGCCGTCAGTTCAGCGGCCGTCGGGTTCATTCTACGCTCAAAGATCTTGTTAAAGTTTCGGGTCATAGCCTCCAAACTACCTTGAGCTGCGTAGAAAGTTCGAGACTCAGCCGTCTCATTGCCAACAGCCATTGCTTCGGCTGAGGAGCGGCTCATTGCCAGGGCCACAAACACGCTCATCAAAGCAAGCACAAGAAGTGCGATGACTATGGCCGAACCTTTTTCGTTGTCTTTAACTAGTACTTTTCCTGCGTTCTTCATTGTTATCCCCAGTTTCAAAAATTAAGACGCGTCGTAACCCAAATTCCTTGTCGAATAGGTTACCGTCATCGTTTCTCGGTAAGGTTGACCGGCCGCGTTCAAGTCGCGGGATCGAACACTGACCGTAAAGCGAATTTGTCTGATCGCTTCTAGATTTGCCTGAACATCGTCGGCATTGCCGGGAATACCGTCGGGTCCGGCGCTTGGATTGTCACTCAGAGCTCCGTTTTCCATGACGTATCGGATCTGAAAATTCTCAACATCATAGACAAGCGGCTCGTCGACAAAACCTGCGGCTGGAACAACCGGCGGCGTATTGATATATCTGCGACGTGTCAAAACTCCGTCCGTTGTAACAAAGTAGGTGATCATGCTCACGCGTTGCATCGTTGCCGGCAGCGTGACGTTGCGGAGCGAGCCCGCGATCCCGGTCAGGTTTAGGCCGAGAACATCGGCATTAGCGAACTGAACAATGTTAGTTCCCGACAAACCAGTTGAAACGCCGAGCGTCGAACCGTTGGCTCCCGTGACCAGATAAAGGTCATTAACCCGGCACGCCGCGTTGCTTCCCGACAGGGGTATGATCTCGTCGATACCCGTTCCGGTTGTCGTCGCCGCATTGATTCCGATCGGCGTTGACACGTTGTTCGGGCCAGGCGGCTGCGGATTGAACGTGTTGTCCTTCGATAGGAAAGTTACCTGATCGGTGAAGGTGTTTGGCGTCGTGTTGTAGTTGTTAACTCTAACGTTGTTCCCCGAAATGATCGGCGGAACAAGATCGCGTGACGCGTCGCCGTCATTTGGCAGACCCAGGAGCGTAGAGATCGAGTTGTCGGGTGCGGTCACCGAGTTTTTCAACGGATATCCATAGCCCGCGTTGTAAGTATCGCGGCCTATCAGGTTGAGGCTGGTGCGGACATTTTTTGCAAGCTGTGTCTGTTGGCTAACAACACTTCGACTGCCTCTCGCAACCTCGAGCAGGCCCCATATCGAACCCGAGATAACTATGAAGATAGTCGTCGCGGCTAAGAGTTCGAGTATTGAGAATCCCTCTTCGCCTTCAGATTTTGCTGATTTGTTTGATGATTCAAAAAACATTTTTCAACCTCTAATTCTGTACCGCGTAATCGGTCAAAACAGTATTAATTACTTCGTCCTGCATTACCGCTCCGGCTTGGTATCTAATTGTGATCTGCACCGACCTGAATCTGACAGGAAACGGTCCGGCAGGACCCGGATCGCACAAGGGCGAGGGCGAAGGCCTGTCGGGATCGCACAGGTCGGTAATAACAATTCGACGCTGAATACCTTGCACCTGCGCCCCCGTGTCATCCGCCGTCCCAACAACCTCGTCGGGGCCCGCGTTTGTCAAAACATTCTGAAAACCAATAGGGAAAATACCCTGAGGAACTCCGCCGACAGGGTTTGAGCCGACGTTACCGACCGCGTTCCAGCCAAGTCGGGACGCATCGGAGGTTTCTTTCACCGACATTATCGACTCCATCGTCGTGGTCGCGATCTGTTTGGCGACGAGCTGCTGCTGCTGAGCGCGCGTTTGGACTATCGATGCCGTGATTCCCGACAAAAGGCCCAAGACGCCGACAAGTAGTATTACAAGGGCGATCATCACGTCGATATAAGAAAATCCTGATTGTGAATTGTTTTTCATACTGATTGCCTCTTATTGAGCGGGCACTAACGCTGTACCATCGTGCTTCCAGTACCGCACGGCTCCGGTGCCGCCAAACATAGTGATCGCACGGACCTCAGTCAACCTTCGTGGTGTAGTTGCCCCGTACGTAGTCGGTGGCCAAACAAAGATAGTCGCGTTGATCGGTACCGGCGTTACTGCCGAGTTCACAGTCGTGCCATCGCTCTGGAACCTGCATGCCCAAACGGTGTTGCCCGTTACTGTCGAGCCGTTAAATTGATGTCCCAAAGTGTCGACGGCAAATACCGCGTTGGGATAGTCAGGGGGATTTGGCCGAGCAACTCCGGTAGGCATTATGTCAACTCGCACCTCCCTCGTGGTCTCAAGCGGGATGGTCTTGATTCGCGTGTCCGGTCCCGCGCCATTCTCATCGATTATCAGCATCGCGTTCTGAGTTAAGTCGATCTCAAAACGCATGGTTCGACGCCGCGTGATCGCAAGCTGTCCGGCCTCGCGCATCAGGTCCATCATCTTTAGGGACTGATCTTCCGATTTGTATAGTTTCGTGTAGTTGTAAAAGTACGGAACGGAAATGACCATCAGGATAGCCATAACCACCAACACCACGAAGATCTCAACAAGTGAGAATCCGGACGCCGATGCGCCATTTTTGCAAAATGCTTTTTTCATACCCAATCTGTTTTCTTTTGTAACGGCTTAGCGTTCAAAGAATTGGGACGCTAAGTAGAGGAAAGAGGAAATGATCAAACATTTCCAAAAACATTGTACTGTGTTCAACCCGTAAAAATCAACGGATTTATCCGAATTGCTTTATTTAGCGGGAGATTTTCGCTAGAATTGCGCTCATAACAGGCTCAGATTTCGTATTTCGGCCGCTAAATGACTGATAAACAACCAGTTGCGAAAAAGGGTTTTACGGCCGACTGGCTGATGCAAGGTGCATTGACCCGTATCGGCGACACGCTAGACCGTCTTACGGGACGGCGGTGGACGCCATCGAGCAGCTTGGCAACCAGCGGTTTGATCGAGCGGCTAATAAGACTGATCGATTCTGAGGGTATCGAGGTAGCGGGAAAAGGAACGGTCGTTCCGCATAATGTCAAACTCAAGATACAGTGGGACAAGTTTTCGACGGATGGCGACGATGCGATAGAAAAACTCCGGGACGAACTTCTCATCGCGGCCGCCGACCACATCAACGATCGTCTTTACTACACACACGCACCTCTCCACGTCGAGGTTAAACCCGATTACTTTACCGAAGGTGTAAAACTTTTTGTCAGCTTCGACAAATTTGGCGATGAGGATCACGAGGCCGAGCTTAATGTCACGGTGCCGTCAATCAACCTCAACAACGAACATACCAATTTACTCGGCTATACCAATGACGGTTTTCAGGTAACGTATGTCGCTCGCTTTAAGCTTAGGGGCGCCGAGCGTCAGAAAAAGCTCCTATTCGAGCAACACACTCGCCGCTCGGTTGGTAGAACCGGTAGCAACGATCTCATTCTCGACGATGTCAGCGTATCGAAGATCCACGCGTCGCTCGTCTCGGACACTGAAGGCAATTTGTCGGTTGCTGACACAGGGTCGACAAACGGAACTTTCATAAACGACACGCGTATTGCCTACGGAAAAGCAGTTAAGCTGGTTGAGGGTGATTGCGTGAAGTTTGGTTCGATCGAGGTTTATTTCGAACGCGTGGCCGACGAAGGTGTTTTAGCCAAGACCGACGACGATCTAATGTCGTCCGGTCCACTTTCAAAAGTCGATACCCAGAAGATCGACGAGCCTGATAACTCCAACGAGAGCGAGGTCGATAAATGAATTTAGCTCTACTATTGTTTATCGACTGGGATAAATGGCGTCCCGAGAATCTTTTCGGCAGCCAGATACTCGAACGCACGCCCGCTGGCCTCTCGCTATTTTACCTGATCGGTGTCGGTATTCTGATCGGGTTTCTTTTCATCACCTTCCTCGACAATTTTCGTCGCCCAAAGTTTAAGTTCGAACAAGATCTGCCGGTCGAGGTAAGTCGACGATTAACGCAGGCCGTTGCCAATCGTGGCCTCCGGGCATGGCAAGTTCTCTTCGTGATCCTTGCTCTTACGGTCTTTGGTTTTCAGGTTTACTGGACATATTATGCGGACGATTACAACGAGCAGTTTCAGGCGCTGAGTTACAAAGATCTACGTAATCGGCGCACAACCGCGGCAAGTTTGCGCGGCTGGATGCTCGACCGCTCCGGCAAGCTTGCTAATTCCCTCGCCTACTACAAGATCGACAGGGACAAGGACATTGTGCGCGCGTTCTCGCTCGAAAAGGAGATGGCTCACCTTCTCGGCACAGAACGCGGAACACCGGGCCTCGAACGAACGCTGTACAAAAAACAGGCCGATCCGATGCCAGAGGCGTGGGAAGTCTTTACAAAAATAAAACGACCGGAAGAAGAGCAAAAGGACGTCCGCGTGACGATCGATCGCGATCTTCAGGCATACATCGCAAACCAACTCGAGGGCAAGAAAGGCGCGATTGTCGTGCTCAACCCGCAGAATGGCGACGTGCTCGCGATGTATTCGAACCCGTCTTTTAACCTTGCCGAGGCGCAGAACCTCGCCGACTATCTCAAACTCGAAGGCAACAAGCGCGACAAACCGCTGCTGAATCGGGCGACCCGCGAGTTTTATGTTCCCGGCTCTACATTTAAAACCTTCACGATGATCTCGGCGTTCCGCGCGGGCAAGCAAAACGCGGTATTTGCGAGCTATGCGGATGGTTTTAAGCCGACTCGAAATTCCCGGCCGATCGTCGACGCAACACAAAAACTATTACCCGATGGCACCGTTACCGGCGTGTGTGACGGCGGCTGTCAGGAAAAGGACATTACCTTTGCGTACAAGGTTTCGAGTAACCAGTATTTTGCGCAGCTCGCGATCGAGCTCGGTCGCGACCGAATTCGCGAAACTGCACAGGCCGTCGGGATCGCGGCCGTCGACGCGCCTGAAGATTCCCTGCTCATACGTTTTTTTCCAAGCATCTGGAACACGAGCAACACAAACATTGCCAATGCGATCGCACCACAACAGTCGGCGATCGTGACCGGTAAGGAGATCTCATTATTCGATCTCGGTCTCGAAGGCATGGGCCAGGGTTATGCCGGCCAGATCACGCCGTTTCAAATGGCGCTCATCGCCTCGGTCGCCGGCAATATGGAAGGTAAACTGATGAAGCCGCGCATCGAGGCCGATCAACCGCCACAGGCTTTCAATCAGGTGCTTACGCCGCAGCAGGCCGCTGCCGTCCGAGCGATCATGTCAACCGTTACGGAGGAGCCCGGCGGCACAGGCACTGTCATCTCAGCCAAGCTCGCCGGGACCGGCATTCGCACCGGCGGAAAGACCGGCACGGCAGAAAAACAGGCTCCGCACTACGACGAAAAAACCGGTAAGCTTCGGACCGTAAAGCAAAAGCGCAAGAACGCTAACGGCGATTTGGTCGAATACGATGCGCCTGTCATGTATGAGCGTACGGATAGCTGGTTTATCACGATCGCTCCTATCGAACGCCCGCAGGTCGCCATTGCGGTCGTCGTCGAAGGCGGCGGGTTTGGCGCCCGAACGGCCGCTCCGATCGCGGCCAATGTCATTCTAAAAGCACGGGACCTTGGGCTTTTGGGCGACCAATACAAACCAAAAGTCCCCGCAGCAAAGACGCCCGCGAAAAAGAAAGCGAGATGAAAAACCGTCTGTCGTCACATGTTTTTATACTTGCGTTGATCGTTTTGGTCACGGCAGCGGCTCATTATTCGATACATTATGGTGCGTTGATCCGCGGGTACGAAACATCATCTTTGACCGCGGGGCGAAACCTCTTTCTGCTTTCTTTGCTTACAGTTCTACCTATTTTGTTAAAGCGTTTTCTCAGGTACGAAGGCAACTGGACGATCTACACTGCGGCCGTTCTGCTATTCTCGATCGGACTGACGGTTCAGTATCGTCTTTTCAGCGATCCCGAATACACATCCCGCAGCGACAAGGCCGAGGCCCGTGAGCTAAAGATCAAAACGGCCCAGCTTCATTACATACAGGAAAACTACTCGGCGGAAAAAAAGCAGATCGTCGGACTGCCGGCAACGCCGCCGTCGCCGGTCGATCTCTCAAAAGAAACCCCACGGCCCGTGAACGACAGTGTGCTATCCGTATTCACATCCGGTAACACGATAAATCCGCTGCTCGGGATCATCGGAATGCTCGTCGCGTTCATATTATTCAGACGCGGTGACTTTCTCGAACTGCTGCAAAAGAATGGCTTTCTGATCGTGCTGCTTACCCTCATACCACTCATCGTAGCGGCGCTTTGGTCGCGCGGCGGTAAGTTTGCGGGTAATCTCACGCCTTGGGAACCTGCAAAAATCCCCTTCCTGATCGGCTTCGCAGCGATCCTTGCGGTGCTCTACAAAAATCTCGACCGTACATATTGGGGCGTGCCGCGTGCAAAGGACGCTCTGCCGCTTGTCTTCATGGCGGTGCTTCCATTCTTGCCGTTCTTTGTTTTGAAAGATTTCGGCCAGATGATGGTTTTCAGCGCCGTTTATGCAACGCTCTATTTGATCGCCGTCCGACGCTTGCCGCAGCGTTTTGTGCTGGTCGGCAGTGTGCTCCTCATGGTGTCGATCCTCGTCGTTGGAGCTTTGCCCGAGAAAACTCAAGCGAGAATCCCGCTCCTACCGACATTGGCAACACCCGTTAAGGCAGTTCTGCCCGACCGCATCCAGCAACGTTTTCACTTGTGGCTCGACGGTTTTAATCCTCCGACACCGGAAACGTCCTGGTGGAAAGAAGACTACGACGAATACTATAAGAATCTTGTCGAGAGAGATCCGAATCTACCGCAGATGCTCGCCGAAGATCCGGAGTTACAGAACACGATCAACACCGATGCATGGTTCGACATCTTGGCCTTTCAACCGGCACAGGCGACGTATGGTCTGGCGTCGGGCGGCACGACCGGGCGAGGTCTTGGCCTCGGTTATCCTGAGTTGATACCGGTCGCGGATTCAGATTACATATTCGCCGCGATAGCCGAAGAACTTGGACTTTTGGGAGGTTTGTTGATAACCTTTGCGCTAATTGTTTTGGTTAGCGCGGGTGTCGCCACCGCACGCGATTCGCGCGACATGTTTAGCAAACTTTGCTCGATCGGGCTTCTGGCTTTTTTGGGTTTTCAGGCGCTCGTGAATATTGGCGGCATCACGCGGGCGCTGCCGATGACCGGCATCACATTGCCGTTTGTTAGTCACGGCGGATTTAGTCTGATCACAAGTTTGACGATGCTCGGAATGCTGATGGCGTTTTCGCATCGAAACAGCATCGACCGACGTAAGGACGACTTTCAGGTGACTGTATGATTGGAACAAAAGCGATGACCGATACCCTTTCGATGGCTTCTGCGGCGATCAGTGACCGGGGCTTAAGCGAAAAGCGGCCCCAGAACGAAGATTCGTACATCGAGATGCTCCCATTAGGGATCTTCGCCGTGGCCGACGGCGTCGGAGGAGCACAGGCCGGCGAAGTCGCTTCGCAAATGGCCGTCGAGATCCTGGGCGAAGCGTTTACAAATTTGCAACCGGGCGCCGATGCCGAAACGGCTATGCGCGCCGCCATGTCGCAGGCGAACTCGGCGATCCACCAAATGGCGCATGAATTGCCGCAACTCTCAGCGATGGCAACGACCATCGCTGCTTTGCACTTGAGTGCCAACATCGCCACCATCGGCCACGCCGGCGATTCTCGGGTCTATCGCCTGGATCCGAACGGCGTTTTGACTCGTGAGACCGACGATCATTCGGTTGTTGCCGAAGAAGTACGTTCCGGTCGGATGACCGAGGAACAGGCCGAAAATCATCCAAGCAAAAACATTATCAGCCGCGCGCTCGGCGCCGAGGCCTCGGTCGAGCCGGACCTCAAGACGATCATGGTTGAACCGGGGACGACGTTTCTAGTTTGCTCTGACGGCATTACGCGACATGTCAACGATGACGAGATCAAGGGTGTGTTGACCTTTGGCGGCGCGCCGGACGACGTTTGTCAGTTCTTGAGAAAGCTCTGCTACGAACGCGGTGCCGAGGACAACCTAACTGCAATAGTCGTGCGTGTCGGCGAGGCCAAAGCTCGCACAGAGAACATTCCTGTGTTGCAGCTCGATGATGACGAATCAACGGTCGCTGCCGCACGGAGCGCGCCGGCAGTCGAGTCGCGTGAGGACGATATTCTCGAACTCGATCTGGGCGAAGCTCCGACAGCCGAATTGCCACCGCCGCATGCTGTTGAAGAAATAGAACAAGTTGCTGAAATCGAACCGGTAGGGGCATCGTCGGAGGCGGTCACCGCTCTCGAGGAACCAGTTGTTGAGCAGACATATCAACCGGTCGTTCAGGAAATAGAAGCTGAACCCGCAATTAGTGAATCTTCTCCGTACGCTGAAACCGTGTCCGATTATCGCCCCACGGAAGAAGCACATTCGGTCCAAGTGGCGACTATCCGTACCCAGCAACCTCGAGCCGATGATTTTTCGATGTTTGGAACATCGGAGACCGCCGAGCAGACTGATAAAAGTAGCTCGCTTGGCATGATCGCGACCGGTTTGGGAATGCTCCTGATCGGCGGCCTCGTCGGCCTCGGCGTCTATCACTTTCTGCTTGCACCACAACCCGAAACGGTGAACACGGGCCAGCTGACCGAGATGCGCTCGGCAAATATTCCACTCAGCGCCTTTGAGGAGAATCGTCGGAACGTCGATAAGGATCCGGCCGGCTACATTGCGAAATTTGGAGCCGCGCCGCAGGATTGCGAAGACTATTATCTACTCGGTCGGGCGTACCTCCTGTCAGGCGATTTTGTAAAAGCGAAGACCGCCTTCACAGAAGCGCGCAACCGCCTCGCCGACGCCGACCCTGTCAATGCCAAAACGGTGGCGAACGAGATTGCGATCTCGCTCACCGTCCTCAATGACACAACCGTTCAGACCATGTTGAAGAAAGAGCTGGATACGCTAAACAAACCTGTAAACGCAAACGCGAACGCGAACGCCAACCGTTAGCTGTTTTGGCGTTTTGCCTCGAATAAGATCACGCCGACAGAAACCGCGAGATTGAGACTCTCGACACCGTTTGTCATCGGAATACAGGCGAGCTCGTCAAGGCTCGCTTTTTGCTCGGCACTCAAGCCGTGAGCCTCAGAACCGATCACCAATATCCTCGGAATTTTCCAATCAACATCGGTGTAATTTGTGGTCCCACTTGCGTCGGCTCCGACCGTACGAAAGCGATTCTCCGCAGCGTATTTGAGAACGTCGGCAAACTCGCAGCCGGTTGAAATATTTAATCGAAACGCCGAGCCCATCGAGGCGCGAAGCGCTTTTGGCGAAAAGGGATCAGCCGAATCTTTCGAGATCAAAACTCTAGTCACGCCGGCCGCCTCAGCGGATCTCAAAACCGCTCCCAGATTCGACGGATTGTTTATCTCACTTAAAGAAATAGCAAGCGGAAGTTGCGCGTCGCCCGCGTCAAAGTCAGGCGACATAGGCGGTCGTTTCGCGATCAAAATAATTCCCTGCGGCGAATCCGTATCGGCGATCGTCCCGAATAACTCCCTCGACACAACAGCGACAAGAGCACTTTGGCGTTTAATCGCAGCTACCTCCGATTCGTCCGCGAAATCATCGCTCACAAAACACTCGACGATCTCAACGTGGGATCTGAGCGCCTCCTCGGCCAGACGTTTCCCTTCGATAAAGATCAGGTCACTCGTCTTGCCATCACGCACCTTTCGCGCGTTTACCAGGCGACGATTGTCTCGACTTGTGATGGGTTCAAATTCTTGCACACCATCATTTAACCACGCCAAGTCAGAGTTTTGAAAAAGGCCGCAAATTGCTACACTTATGCGATATGAAAGCCGAGTCTAAAACCAAGTCCAAGATCGAGCTGCTCAAGGAACGCTCCCGCATCGCCGAAGAAGGCGGCGGCCAAAAGCGTATCAAAAAACAGCGAGAATCGGGCAAGATGACGGCCCGCGAGCGAATCGACTTTTTTCTCGACGAAGGCAGTTTTGAGGAGTTCGACAAGTTTGTCGTGCACCGCTCGACGGACTTTGGCCTCGATTCACAGAAATTCCCGGGCGACGGTGTGGTCACGGGTCACGGTCTGGTAGACGGACGCGAGGTTTTTGTCTTTGCACAGGACTTTACTGTTTTTGGCGGGTCGCTTTCAGAAACGCACGCGCAAAAGATCTGTAAGGTCATGGACATGGCGATGAAAACCGGTGCTCCGGTTGTCGGTCTTAACGATAGCGGCGGCGCGCGTATTCAGGAGGGCGTTGTCAGTCTCGGCGGCTATGCCGACATCTTTCTGCGGAACGTTTTGTCGAGCGGCGTCGTCCCGCAAATAAGCTGCATCTTGGGCCCGTGCGCCGGTGGCGCCGTCTATTCACCGGCGATCACAGATTTTAATGTCATGGTCAAGGACACGTCGTATATGTTCATCACCGGGCCGGACGTGATCAAGACGGTCACCCATGAAGACGTAACAAAAGACGAGCTTGGCGGTGCGATGACTCACAACGCAAAGTCGGGCGTCGCTCATTTTGCAGCAGACAGCGACGAACACGCTCTGCGCATTACGCGTGAATTGCTCTCATTTATCCCGTCAAATAATCTCGATGATCCACCGTTTTCGGCGACGGATGATCCACATGATCGAGCCGACGAGGCGTTGAACAGCGTCGTTCCTGAGTCGGCAAATCAGCCGTACGATATTCGCGACGTCATACACTCTGTCGTCGACGACGGTTACTTTTTTGAGGTGCAGGAGCACTACGCCGCCAACATCGTCATCGGCTTTGCGCGGCTCGGCGGCTATTCGGTCGGTATCGTGGCAAATCAGCCGGCGTTTCTTGCGGGCGTTTTAGATATCGACGCATCGGTAAAAGCCGCGCGATTTGTCCGTTTTTGTGACTGCTTTAACATCCCGCTGATCACATTCGAGGACGTTCCCGGTTTTCTACCGGGCGTGAATCAGGAACACAACGGTATCATTCGTCACGGGGCAAAGCTCCTGTACGCATTTGCCGAGGCGACTGTGCCAAAGATCACCGTCATTACCCGCAAAGCATACGGCGGCGCCTACTGCGTCATGTCTTCAAAACACATCCGTACCGATATTAACTTCGCTTATCCGAGTGCCGAGATCGCGGTCATGGGTGCCGAAGGTGCGGTCGGCTTGCTGTTCAGACGCGAAATTGCCGAGCATGACGAAGCTTATCGAAACGCAAAGGTAACCGAGTTCGAAGAAAAATTTGCAAATCCGTACGTAGCCGCTGAGCGGGGCTATATCGACGAGGTGATCGAGCCCAAGTATACGCGGCCAAAGCTGATCAGAGCGTTGACCCTGCTTCAGAACAAACGAGACTCTAATCCGCCAAAAAAGCACGGAAATATACCACTTTAAGTTTTACTTTAAGTATCTATTAACGCCTTGCTGGCAAGCAATTACATCGAATACTTCAAGTAATAGCTCATCGATCAAAATGGTCAGTTCAACCGCACAACGTCCGACTTTTGCCGAGATAGATCTGGACAATCTGGCCAGTAACTTTGGCGCGGCGAGGCAGTTTATCGGTCGGGACGTGAGCTACATGGCTGTTGTAAAGGCGAATGCTTACGGCCACGGTGCCATCGAGTGTGCAAGGCGACTCGAACGCGAGGGCGTCGATTGGTTTGGCGTCGCCATTCCCGAGGAAGGAGTTGAGCTGAGAAAGGCCGGGATCGGCAAGCCTATCTTGTGTCTCGGTTCGTTTTGGCC
>JBJXFZ010000118.1:0-14749 GCA_046154245.1 Pyrinomonadaceae bacterium | reverse complement strand
AACGCGGACGCCCTCGTCCGCAATGCCGCTTGCGGCAAACAACCTTGAATTGTCTTCAACTTCTGTTCGCGACGAAGCGTCGCTCATTGCGGACGAGGGCGTCCGCGTTCCGTTGGAGGTTTGCGATCACGTCGAAGACGCCATCCGCGGCGCCGATGTCGTGATGATCTTGCGCATACAACGTGAACGACAGGACTCGGCGTATTTTCCGACTTTGCGCGAATACGCGATACATTACGGCCTTACAAACGAGCGCCTCGAACTTGCGAAAAAGGACGCCATCGTCCTACATCCTGGCCCAATGAACCGCGGCATCGAGATCGCTTCGGATGTCGCCGACAGCTCGCGTTCGCTGATCTTGGATCAGGTAAAATACGGCGTCGCCGTAAGAATGGCGGTGCTTTATCTCGCAACGGGAGGCGGAGTTGTCGACAAGTAACTTATGAGGCTTTTGATCAGAAACGGACATTTAATCGATCCTGCTGCCAACGAAAACAGCGGCAAGAATCTGCTTATCGAAAACAACAAAGTCGCAGCGTGGCTTTCGCACGAGGACGGCGTGCCCGATGGCTGCGAAGTTTTTGACGCGAGCGGTTTGATCGTTGCGCCCGGCTTTATAGACATGCACGTTCACCTGCGCGAGCCCGGACAGGAACACAAAGAGACGATCGCGAGTGGCTGCGCGGCGGCGGTTGCCGGCGGTTGGACGAGCGTTTGCCCGATGCCGAATACAAACCCGGTCAACGACAACGCCGCGATCACGCGAT
Organism: Pyrinomonadaceae bacterium; assembly: GCA_046154245.1. Classification (GTDB taxonomy): domain Bacteria; phylum Acidobacteriota; class Blastocatellia; order Pyrinomonadales; family Pyrinomonadaceae; genus OLB17. Next base: position 13,982 of record JBJXFZ010000118.1, on the reverse strand, counting down.
ACATGATCGAGCAGGCAGAACGCGCTGGTTTAGCTAACGTGTTTCCGATCGGTGCGATCACAAAATTGTCCGACGGCTCGGAGCTGGCCGAGATGGGCGAAATGAAAGCTGCCGGAGCCGTCGCCGTTTCTGACGATGGGCGGCCCGTGCCAAATGCCGGTATTATGCGCCGAGCGATGCAGTACGCGCGCGATTTCGATCTACCGGTGATCGATCATTGCGAAGATAAATCGCTCTCATCCGGCGGTGTGATGCACGAAGGAAAGATCTCGCTGCTGCTCGGCCTAAAGGGCATGCCGGCGCTTGCCGAGGACATTGACGCCGTTCGAGACATCTTGCTTGCGAAAGAGACGGGAGCGCACATTCACATCGCCCACGTCTCAACAAAAGGCGCTGTCGAGGCCGTTCGTCGCGCCAAGAACGAAGGCATCAACGTCACATGCGAAGTCACGCCGCATCATTTTACGCTGACAGACAGAGTAGTAAACGGAACGCGGACGCCCTCGTCCGCAAACGTTCAAGATGCGGATGAGGGCATCCGCGGTCCTTATGACACGAACACAAAAATGGCGCCGCCGCTGCGGAGCGAAGAGCATCTCGAAGCCGTGATCGAAGGCATCAAAGACGGAACTATCGACGCGATCGCCACCGATCACGCCCCGCATCACGCCGATGAAAAGGCTCTCGAATATGATCGTGCCCCGATGGGCATCACGGGCCTAGAAACTGCGATCGGCCTCGCTTTTAACGAGCTTGTCCACAAAGGCGTCATCGATCTTGAGCGGCTCGTCAAGATGTGTTCGACAAATCCGGCGCACATTTTCAAACTCCAGGGTCGCGGCACGCTCACGCCTGGTTCCATCGCCGATGTGACGATCATTGACCCGAACTTAGCATGGACTTACACTAATGCCGAATCGCGTTCAAAGTCGCGCAATTCGCCATTTGACGGTTGGACGTTCGACGGCCGTGCGGTCGCGACGATCGTCAGCGGCAAGATCGTCTATCGCTGTGATGCAGTATCGGTCGCACACAGGTAGGTCGTGTCAGTAGCCCGCACGTGAGTAAGGGCTCCGGTTAAGAAGAATTCACGTCGGACATTTGGGTGGGAGATAACAATGAAAACATTTTTATTAGGCGCAATTATTCTTCTCTCGCTGTCCGTCATTTCATCTGCGCAGAACAAGAGCATTTATACCAGCACAACTGAGAAGTCGTGCAAGGCGCAAAAGGCGAGCAACGACGAGGGCGGTGATTACATCGGCATCTGTCCGGGCGTTGGCGGCTACAAGCTCAAACTCATCGAAGGCGATCTTCGGCAAACGCTATATGTCATCACGCCGCGCAAGAAAGAGCATCCTTTGCGATTCAACGAGTTTTACTATAGCTTTTCAGCAATCGGCGAAAAGATCGAATGGCGTCTGAGACGCGGCGTACCTGTAGCTCTGATCGCAAGATACAACGTCGCGGATCCGGAAGATTCAGAAAAGCGAACATCCTATTTGATGATCGTAAAGATAACGAAATCGTTTTCATGCGTCACTGATGTCGTCCTGCCGGGAACGAAACAAAACGAGACGGCTCGTAAATTGGCCGATGCCAATTCGATAAAACCTTGTAAAATAGCTGAATAACTTATGGAATGGATATTTGACCCGCAACTGATCATTGCATTCTTAACGCTCACGGTGCTCGAGCTCGTGCTCGGTATCGATAATGTGATCTTCATCTCGATACTTTCCGGCAAGCTGCCGGAAAAGGATCAAAGACGAGCGCGTTTTATCGGCCTAGCGCTTGCGCTGATAATGCGTGTGATCCTTCTGTTCTCGCTCACGTGGGTGATGAGTTTGACGACGCCGCTGTTTACCGTTTGGAATCAATCGGTTTCAGGTCGCGATCTGATCTTGTTGATCGGCGGCTTGTTCTTGATCGCAAAGAGCACGCACGAGATCCATGGCTCGCTCGAAGGGTCCGAGGGTGAGGCATCGAAGAAAATTTACCCGAGCTTTGCGAGCGTCATCGTTCAGATAATGCTGCTTGATATCGTGTTCTCACTCGACTCGGTCATTACAGCGGTCGGTATGGTCAACAACATCTGGATCATGGTCGCGGCGGTTGTCGTCTCGATCATCGCGATGATGCTCTTTGCCGGCAGTATCGGCGCGTTTGTCCAACGTCATCCAACCGTGAAGATGCTCGCCCTCGCATTTCTATTGTTGATCGGCGTCACGCTGATCGCCGAGGGCTTTCATCAGCACATACCAAAGGGCTACATTTATTTTTCGATGGCGTTCTCGGTGTTCGTCGAGATGCTGAACATTCGCCTGCGTAAAAAAGCTCCGCCTGTCATTCTTCACGCTCCGTTTTCCGAAGAGGATGAACGTAAAGCTATCGAGGGCACGTCTTGAGGTGTCGAATATGAAGCACGCCTTTTCAGCCGCTGTCGTGTTGTTGTTTGTCGCAACGGCGGCGTTTGCGCAAAATGACATCCGCAAGGTCGAGTTCCAAAATTTTACTTACGAGCCATCGTGTGCGGGTGAAGATACGACCAAGGTCACTGTCGCGGGCGGCGAATTTTCCGAAGAGAAAAAAGTTGACGAGTATACCGAGCGTTTTTTCTTTAAGGTTTTTAATATCATTTACGGCGACTTAAACGGCGACAAGGCTGAGGAGGCCGTGATCCTCTCGGTCTGCAACACAGGTGGCACGGGCAACTTTACCGAAGGTTTTGTTTACTCGATGAAACGCGGCAAACCGACGCTCGTTGCGCGGATTCCCGGCGGCGACCGCGCCGACGGCGGTTTGCGAAAAGCGTGGATCGAAAACGGTTTGCTTGTCATTGAGTCAAACGATAGCGAACAGGCGCGCGGCGCTTGCTGCCCCGGCGGGACAATTACCCAGAAGGTGCGTCTATCGGCCGGCAAGCTCCTCAACGTCGGTCGGCCGATCATTCGCGACCTGTTTCCGCCGCAACGCGTTACGTTCGCAAAAGGCGCTTCCGGAGCGACGATAAAATTGACCATTCCCGCTAACGAAGGAAAACGCCTCATCGTCGGAGCCCGTAGCGGCCAGACCCTTTCAGTATCGATCGACACAGACAAGGCGTCGGCCGATCTCGACGAAGACGCTGATATTACCAACAACCCAAGCGGTTTTGACGCCGTGCTTCCAAAGAGCGGCGATTACACGATCCGCGTACTAAACTACGAGGACTCGCCTCTGGTTGTGACGGTGAGTATCAAAATTTACTAACAGTTCTTAAAGGAGATGGTATGGCGCGATTTTTTTCCGTTTTTCTAATTCTGCTTTTGAGCGGTCAGACCGTTTTTCTCTCGGCAAGTAACACGTCTTTTGACCTTGTCATCATAAATGCCCGCATCGTAGACGGCACCGGCAACCCGTGGTTTCGCGGCTCGATCGCGATCAAGGACGGACGAATTGCGAAGGTCGGAAGATTCGACCAGGCCAACACAAAATATGTCATCGACGCGAAAGACCAGATCGTCGCGCCGGGCTTTATTGACGTTCACGCGCACACCGAAGATATTCACGGCAACCCAAAGGCTGAGAATTTTGTCCGCATGGGCGTAACGTCTCTTGTTACCGGCAACTGTGGCGGCTCGGATCTCGACATCGGCGAGTTTCTGGGCCGCACAAAAACAAAACCGCTTGCCGTAAACATCGCGAGTCTGATCGGCCACAATACGGTCCGCTCAAAAGTCCTTGGTCTCGACAACCGTGCGCCGACGGCGGAAGAACAAACGCGCATGAATGAACTCGTAGAGAAAGCGATGCGCGACGGAGCGGTTGGGTTTTCGACCGGTCTTATTTACCTGCCTGGCACGTTCGCAAAAACTGAAGAGGTCGTCGAGCTTGCAAAGTCGGCTTCAAAATTCGGCGGCATTTACGCGAGTCACATTCGCGACGAAGGTGTCGAGGTGGTCAAAGCCATCGAGGAAGCCATCAACATCGGCGAGCAAGCCAAGATGCCTGTCGAGATCTCGCACTTTAAGATCTCGTCAAAGGCTCTATGGGGGCAAAGTCAGATGACGCTCGGCTTGGTGCGCGCAGCGCGCGAACGAGGGCTCGTTGTTACGGTGGACCAGTACCTTTATCCGGCGTCATCAACCTCGCTCGATTCGCGTATGCCGAGCTGGGCGATCGCAGGCGGTCGGGACGAAGGGCGAAAACGCCTCGCCGACGCCGAAACGCGCAAACGAGTGATCAAGGAGATGAAGGACGACCTGAAGAAGAAAAAGTTTAAGGACTTTAGCTTCGCATATGTCGCGTCTTATCGAGCGGAGCCCAAATTCAACGGCAAAAACATAAAGGAGATCGCAAGAATCGCCCGCGGCAAGGACAATCTCGACAACCAGATCGAGCAAATTTTTGAGATGTACGAGAAAGGCGGCGCGTCGATGGTCTATCAGGTAATGAGCGAGGACGACGTGCGAACGTTCATCCGCGAGCCGTTCACTATGGTCGCGTCCGACAGCGGCGTACGCGCATTCGGCTCGGGCGTGCCGCATCCCCGCGGTTACGGTAACAACGCACGCGTGCTCGGTACATATGTCCGCGAACTGAAGATCATCACGCTCGAAGATGCGATACGCAAAATGACGTCGCTGCCGGCACAGACGTTCAACCTTCGCGACCGCGGCCTTATCCGCGAGGGCTTTGCCGCCGATCTGGTGATATTTGACGAGAATACCGTCGCCGACAAAGCCACATTCGATCAGCCGCATCAGTACGCGGTCGGGTTCTCGAATGTGATCGTCAATGGCGAGGTCGTTTTCGACGGCGAAAAAATGACCGGCGCGATGCCCGGACAGCCGCTCTACGGCCCCGGGAAAGTGAATTGATCAGTTTCAAAGCTCAACGTCTCGTTAGTCGACGGATGCGGAAAGGCTAACTTGTACGCATGCAAACACAACCGCACAAATTCTCTGCCGCCGCGTTTCGTGTCGCCAAGAACCGGATGTCCGATCAGTTCGCAATGGATTCTGAGTTGATTTGTGCGACCCGTCACCGGTTCGAGTTCTATTAGGGTCGTATCGGCATGTCGCTCGCGAACCCAGAAGCGCGATGTCGAATGTTTTCCGTCCGACTTTACGCTCCAGTGTTTTAGCTCATCGTATCGCCCGATCGGCGCGTCGATCGTACCTTCGTTGTCGCTCACAACACCATCTACCAACGCGAGATAACGCTTCTCGACCCGCTTTCGCATAAAGTGCCCCGACAATATGCGATGTGCGCGGGCATTCTTCGCGACGACCATCAAACCCGAAGTCTGTTTGTCGAGACGATGAATCAGGCCTGGCCTGATGAATGCGGATTGCAGATTGCGGATTGCGGATTTTTTTTCGGTCTTCGCGTCTTTGCGTCTTTGCGTTAAAACTTCCTCGTTTAGGTGATAGACAAGTCCATTCAACAGCGTTCCGCTGTTTTCACGATGCGACGGATGGGCGAGCATGTTCGGCGGCTTGTTTACGACAATAATGTCGCTGTCCTCGTGGATGATATCAAGTGGCATCTCCTCGGGGCGCATCGCGGTTCCGCGTGAATGATCGACCGTGATCTCGACAAAATCGCCTGCACGCAGCCTATAGCCGATGTTTTCGTCGCGGCCGTTCACCTCGCAGCGAGCGGTTTTTACGAGTTCGCGGAGATACATCTTGCTCAAACTGCTGAAATGATCAAGCAAAAAATCCTCGAGCCGCACCTTCGCGGCATCATTCGGCACAGTGATCTCGACACGTTTCTCCACCCGTGAAATCTTAACAGACAAGAAAGAGGTGACGAATTCACGAAGAAGAAATCGATGACGTCCGACTTTCGTACATCCCTCGATGTTGTATCCTACAATTTCGTAAGAAATGAAGGTCGATCATTTTGAGATCATCACACGCGTAGCCGCTGCCCTCGCAGGTGGCGGGACTCTGCGTGAAAGCTGCGGCGAAGCAATTCAGCACATGTCTGAGAATCTGCCGTCGCGCTTTGTTTTTATCGCGCGAAGATCAGCCGACAGCGGGATTGCCGACATCATCGCGGCGTGCGGTCTGCAGGCAGCGGACTTTCGACGTCTTGAAACTCGATTGTCCAAGAGCAGTCTGTGGCAGATCCTTTCGTTATCAAAACCGTTCGTTATCGATGATCTGGCAAACGACGTTGTGCTCAATTTTCTTGGTTTTGCGACCGGCACCGCCATGCTCGCCGCGACGCCGATCGTCGTCGGCGATTCGGCTGTCGGCTTTCTGGCTTCAGGTTTTGAAAGAGATACTGCGACAGACGAAAATCGCGTTATCCGGGTTTTACGGCCGATCTCGGCGATGCTCGCGCAGACAATGCGCGTCGAGCAGACGTTGGTTGACGAGAGCCGCCGCATCGCCGAAGAAAATTCACTGCTGCAAAATCACGTAAAAGCGCAGTACGATTTCCGTAACTTGATAGGCAACTCGAGCGCGATGCGTTCCGTTTTTGATCGCGCGCGGCAGATCGCGCGCTCGAATAACGCAGTTCTCATTCGTGGCGAAAGCGGTACTGGCAAAGAGCTGATCGCAACATCGATCCACTACAACAGTCTTCGCTCGAAGCGAAAATTTGTAAAAGTAAACTGCACTTCGGCTCCGCCCGGGGCGATCGATAATGAGCTCTTTGGCAAGGGCACAGACCGACAGACAAGCAGTTTTGAAATCGCCGATGGCGGCACGTTATTTATTGACGAGATCGGCGAATTATCAACGGAAACCCAATCTCGGCTGCTCGATGTCCTCAATGAACCGAGCAAAAACATCCGCCTGATCGCCGCTACGCGTAAAGATCTCGAGGCGATGGTCGCGAACCAAGACTTTTCCGATGAGCTGTTGGAGAAACTAAATTCGTTCACGATCTTTTTGCCGCCGCTTAGCGAACGTAAGTCCGACATTCTACTCCTCGCCGAACATTTTCTTGAAAAGTACGCTGCCGAGCAGAAAAAAAGCATCTTGCGTATTTCGACACCCGCGATCGACATGCTCGCGGCGTATCATTTTCCAGGCAATGTGCGCGAACTGGAGAATGTTATCGAGCACGCCGTTATCGAGTGCGACTCGAACGTGATTCATGGGCATCACCTGCCGCCGACATTGCAGACTGCCGAAGTAACCGGAACTGAGACGCGTCTTACACTCGACTCGGCCGTCGCGGCTTTCGAACGTGACCTGATACTGGACGCTTTGAAATCGACGCGGGGCAACGTAGCAAAGGCTGCTAGAATGCTCTCGTCGACCGAACGCATTCTTGGCTACAAGATAAAAAAATACAGCCTCGATCCGCAGCGTTTTAAGAGATGGAGATAGACCAAAAACATTTCAACGAACTGCCGGACCGAGATGCTGCACGGCGCTTTATCGATGCCTTTAGCGAGAACCACCCGTCGCACGCGGCAAAGCTCGTCTCTCAGCCGGCTGTGCTGTCCGACGCGTTGACGCTTGCGTCGTTTAGTCCGCTGCTCGCCGTGACGATGCTGCAACACCCCGAATATCTGTCCTGGCTCGCACGAAAGCGAAAAGACTCGGGTGTGCGTTCCACCGAAGAGATACTTGAATCGCTCGCGCAATTTGCGCTTACGAATTCGACCATCGAGCCGCAAGTTCTCTTTGCTCGATTTCGCCGACGCGAGCTTTTGCGTATCTTTCTTCGCGACATTCGCCGTCTCGCGACAGTGCCCGAGATCACCGAAGAGATATCGAACCTCGCCGACGCGATTCTCACTTCAGCCCTCGAGCACGCCCGCCGCGAGATGGATAATCGCTATGGACGACCGCAATTCGTCGATAACAAGGGGCGCCGAGCGTCGGCAGAGTTTTGCGTTGTCGCCCTCGGAAAGCTCGGCTCGCGCGAACTGAATTACTCGTCGGACATTGACCTCGTCTTTGTCTACTCAGACGAGGGCGAAACCGCCGGCGGCACGCGCGGTGCGCTCACAAATCGCGAGTACTTTATTAAACTCTCCGAGCAAATCGTAAAACTCACGAGCGACAGAGGCGGCGAGGGCGGCGCGTATCGCGTCGATCTACGCCTCCGTCCGCATGGACGCTTAGGACCGCTCGCATTGTCCGTCGCCGACATGACCCGTTACTACAAAACCGACGCACGAGCGTGGGAGCGTCAGGTCATGATCCGTTCGCGCGCCTGCGCCGGTGACGTTACACTGTTCAGATCGTTCTTTGACAGCATCGCCGAGTTGGTTTTTTCGCAAGACGTGTCGGTCGAGTCGGCGCTCGCGAACGTTCGCCGCTCAAAAGAACAGATCGATCGAGAACAGCCCGCGGGGCGCGGGTTTAACGTCAAGCTCGGACGCGGAGGAATACGAGAGATCGAATTTATTGCCCAGGCGTTGCAGCTTGCGTACGGCGGGTCGGATCCATGGCTTCGTTACCCGCATACGCTTGTAAGTTTGTCACGGCTCGCCGATCGAGGGCATTTGAGCGAGACGGAGTTGACCGGGCTATCCGCCGCGTACGAATTCCTACGACGAACTGAACACATTCTGCAGATGGAGAACGGCCTGCAAACTCACACCCTGCCGGACGACAAAGAAAAACGGTCATTGATCCGTGCCCGCGTTGAATTTGCCGGCCGCGGCGATTTTGAAAAAGGACTGTCGCGTCACACAAAGTTTGTCCAGACCGTTTTTGAACGCGTATTTGGCGAGGAGACAGTCGAAGTCGATCGAGATATCGAACAAGATGCGAATGTCGCTCACGACGGGCACGAGCGAATTCGCGAGCACGTTCTGGCATCGATCGCCAAGAGCGATGCTACGATCGACAGATCAGGCGCTTCGGCACGGGTGCTCGAACGAGTCATCGAAACATCACCGTATTTCGCGGCCGCGATCGCGGCGAATCCGCAGCTTGCGACCCAATTGACCGAGCCGAACAGGTCGATCCTCAAACGGGATTACGCAAGCGAAATGAACGCCGCGGTTGAGCGCTGCGATTCGTTTCGCGCCGCGATAGCCTCGATGCGCCAAGCGTGGCATCGCTTGTTGATCGAGATCGTTGTGGCGGATATTTATGGGGCCATCACGATCACGGAGACAAAACGCCTGCAGACCGAACTTGCTGAGGCAAGTATCGAAGCTGCTCTGAGAGTCGTTGGTTCTGAGGCGGCGGTTGATGACATAGCGATACTCGCCCTTGGCAAGCTAGGCGGACGCGGCGTTGATTATGACAGTGATCTCGACCTGATATTTGTATATGACGACAAAATGCAAAAGCCCGCGCGTAAGCAAGGGCGAAACACTCACGAAAGCGTCCCAAATTATGCCCGTGTCGTCGAGCTATTCGTCACGGCATTGTCATCGATGACACGCGACGGAAGTTTGTATCGTGTCGATCTGCGCCTTCGTCCCTATGGCTCGAAAGGTCTTACAAATAATTCGTCGAGTGCGTTTCTCGAATACATGCGCGAAACGGCCGCGCCGTGGGAGCTGCTCGCGTTTGTCAAACTGCGTGCAGCAGGCGGCAATATGGACCTCGGTTCCGGTATCGAGGCCGAAACCCGTCGCATCATTCACGAACGCGCCATACAACTCGACGGGAGCGAACTCGCCGCCGAAACGCGCCGCGTCAGGCTCGCCCTCGAACAACAACGGACGCGTGGGCTTCGCGTCGGCGAGATCGACATCAAATATGGTGCCGGTGGCTTGCTTGATATTTACTTTGCTATGCGATATCTGCAACTTTGCCACAATGTTCCGGATGACAGTATCGATCGCTCAACGCGATCTATGCTTGAACGCCTGGCAGATTCGATACAAAAGCCCCCGACTCTCGACTCTCACCTCTCGAATCTGCACGCTTTGGCCGATGGTCACGATTTTCTGTCATCGCTCGACCACAGCATACGGCTTATCGCAGGTCGCTCTACCCGGCTTTCGCACGGTAATCAGGCTCTGCTGGCGCAGATAGCGAAACGCATGGACCTGCCGTCATCAGCCGCACTGCTAGAGGCTCTGACACTTCATCGCCTCGCCATCCGCTCTGCATTTGACGCGATCACATCGTAGCCGGCCAACCGTCGGGTCCGTCTTAGCCGGTGCGCTGACAGAATATCCGGCGTTAATGCCTGGATGTCGCAGTTAAGCGATGAATGCTTGTCGGTAAGCTGTAAATCTGCGTCGGTAAGGTGTGAATTTTCGTCGTCAAGCTGTGAACGTTCGCCGTTCACGTCTGAATACGCAGCGTTAAAGGCGGAACATCCGCCTTTCGCGCGGCTATGCCCGTCTATCTGCGGAAATGCTCTGCTTTTCCGTTCGTTTGGATAATCTGATCGCGGCTTCGCCGCCGCACCGAGGCGTAGCCTCAGGAAATGGTGGGGCCAGCATCGGTGAAGCCGAGCTTCACCGCAAAGAGGAAGTAGTGGCGTTCGTAGGACTCGACCCGCTGGAGAAACGCTCCGGCGAGAAGAGACGAATCGGCTCGATCAGCAAGCATGGCTCACGGCTCATGCGCCATCTGCTCGGTCAGGCCGCTCAGGCGTGTCGTGATAAGAGGATCAGACAGTTTTATTCTCAGGTTAGCCGCCGACGTGGCCGGCCAAAGGCAAAGGTTGCAGCGGCCAGGAAGCCTCTCATTAACTGCGCGCGTCTGCCTTCGCTCGCGGCATCGGTTATGCGGAATTCTTGTCGCGTTGGGCGAAGTTGGTCTGTGCGAGGACTCAGGAGAGTTGAACTGGGCAACCCGCTCAGTCTCTGAAGGTCTGATGGCACGGCCAGCCATTTTCGGCTCGCCTATGCGAGCTCTCTCGTCTTGCCTTTTTACCTTTGCTTTTTCCCTTTTCACTTTTGACTTTTGAGTTGAGTCACGTCGGGTTTTCATGTAGCAAGATGTACTTTGCACGGATAGACGACGGCTTCGCCTAAAAACCGGCGTAAGTGAGTGTGAAAGAAATTCTAACGAAAATTCTAAATAAAAAGGAGGTAGGTCTTTTTTATTGTCAAAAATTTCGTAAAGCCACCCGAACGCGCCCGAAAGTACGTGCGAGAAATACCAGTGCGCTTGACTTAGGGTCAAACTTCATAGATGACCCCATATTTTCTTCTGTGTATGTGATGAGGATGTCATTGCCGTCCCACGGCATCAAGAAGAATTCGAGCTTACGGTTCAACACTTTGCTTACATGTTACGAATTTTGGTCGAAATGTTCGAAAAATCTCCTCCTGTTCACCGAATAAGCCGTGTTCATGAAAGTAAAGAAGAAAAAAAAGTCGAGTGCCCGCATCTACGGCGTAGACTTTATTGTAGATAGGTGAATCCTTTGTTCCCGGATAAAACGAACCGCTTTCGTACCGAATGTTGTGACCATTGATTATCCCATTGATTTCAATAGGCCTGTCAACCAGTCCTTTCGGTGATCCTCCCGCGATAGATGCGATAAGAGAGGTGATTTCCTTGTCAAATTCAGCGGGATTTCGAGAACATCTGCTTACGTTAATCTCTCGGATGACCATTCTAGATTTGGATGACTCCGAGTCAAACAGAGAAGACAGTGAGTAGTAATTTATGAATGAGGCACACCTAAATATATTGACTTCATCATTTTTAGCGGCGCTCGGTGACCATTCGGCTTTTTCAATTCGGGGCATTTCTGGCAGGCTAATCGTGAAACTATTGTTAGGCGCCTTGAAATCAATCCACTTGGATCTTTCTACGATCTTCGGATCATTATCTTGTGCGACAACCAGACCTGTAAAAAGCACTGCCACCAAAGCGGAAATCAACGGCAAAAAGGTTAAAATTTGTTTTTTCATTTGCATGTAACTCCTGTTGTAAATCTTCCCTTTATTTTTCTTAGAACATCTGCTGGATGGGTTGTTGTGTTGTTGTCACTGTTGTTGATAACCTCTTCGAGGTGTTTGGCTTTGGCCCAGGCACTCCCAAATGGGTTGTAGAGATCAACATCGAATGCAACGTCGCCGTTATCAAAAACGGTTGCTTCCAAACTGCCCTCGTCAATTCCGGGAGATCGCCGGCTTCTTGCAACACCTTTGATATCGGTTGGCACTCTAAACAAATCTATCGACCGTTCGGTCATGCCTGCGGCGTCCAGCATAGACGTTGTAATTCCAGATACGGTAATGCCAAATGCTCCTGCATTTGCCTTTCCGCCGCGATACATTTCAATGAACGTGGCCCCACTCAAATCTATTCCTTGAGCATTGATTGCCGCTGCCGTATTTAAGAATGCAGCAGTTTCCAACTGGTTTGCGCTCCTCATGCTTTCATACTGGGCTCTTGCCTGATTGCCAAAGCGATTGTTTAGGAGTTTCAGTGCCCCCAGATTAACAATGCCCAACTGATCGAACCCAACGGTCATTAGATCGCACGGGTCACCGCCCAACTGGCTCACGTCGGCTTCTAGTGAAAATACTACATCACTCCATTGTTGGAACGGGCCTTCGTTGTCGTATCGGTCACCGTCGAACACGGTTGTTCCAAACAGTCCCGCGCCGAGATAGACGATTGGCAGACGGATCGTTTCTATCTGACTTCGACCGTGGGCAGATTCATGTGCGGAGGGCGATCCGCCGGTCAGGTTAGGCGGGCCATCGGTTTTCTGCGTTTTTACCAGCGTCACCGAATATTCAGTCGCACCCATTCCCATCAATCGATTCACCAACTCGCAGTCAGTTGGAATCCCATCCAACTGACAGCCGCCGAGACCTCGGACGATAGCCACCGGCAGCCTTTCATCGGGGCTGTGTTCGCGAGATTCCGCCGGAGGGTTCACATACTGAAGCCCAACATGATTGCCGAGATAATCAAGCTCCGTCGATTTTCCGACGTACGGAGCGCCGTTGTAGTTTACGTTTGTATAGCGAATTTCCGCCTGGCTGACATCCGTATGTTCCCAGCCGACGTTTTCAGACGCATCCGTGTGAATGACCTGTTTCGCAATTACAATACCGTTCGAGTAAACATTGGTGCGTTCCTTGGCTCCAGTGTTTTTTGCTTCGCTGACGATCTCGCCCTTCATGACGCTCGAACGTACGAAATACTTGACGGTCGGAGTTTCCCATTGGCCGTTCACCTTATTCCGCTCGCTCCGCTTTGTCTCTGCTCCGTCGCCATCGAAATACTGCAAAGACTCAAGTGTATCGTTCGAACTCTTCCCAGTAAGCCCGGCCGCATCGATTAGATAATCCAGATTTTGTCCGTGCGTCAGATTACCGCTTGCGTCATACGTCCAGCCGGATTGCTGATTCCGATTGTTTACCAGATCGTAACTAAAATTGAATTCATCGACCCAATTAGTGGAGCTCCTTGACTTGATTGCGCCGAATGCGTTGTAAGCGTAACCCTGATCGTAGGGGATGTCTTCGAGATTCCCCGTCTGACCTCTCGCGTATGCTCCTGTTGTCGCGTTTGTAACGCGTTTTGCAAAATCGTATTCGTAAAGCCTGTCAAATTTATTGTTTACCAAGTCCTGAGCATATTTCAAATTGCCGTCGTTCAGGTAGGTGTATTCTTTTTTTATGATGTTCTGCGAATTTTTCACGACCTCAAACGTCGCTGCCCCGAGCCGGTTGTTGTAGGTTACATTCATTTCGGCATTGTTATCGCCGTACTCAAGATGTTTCAAAGCTCCCCACGCGCGATATTGAGGACTATCAGCATAGTTGATTACGCCGCCGAAGGAAGCATTGGCCGAGATCGCGGTCATCCGGCCAGTCTTGTCCTGTGTTTGAGTAAACTGCTGGCCGTACGGATCTTTATAGTATCTAATCTGGCCGGAAAGCGTGTAAGCGTATTCCAACTTGAACCGGTTGTCCGAGAGTGGTGCGTTTGAAAGGGTGTCGTTGAATTGCCGCGTCTCGGCGGTCATCTGTGAGAGTTCGTTGTATCCGTAAGTCTGTGTTCCGAGGCCGTCCGTCATCTGCGTTCGGTTGCCAAGATTGTCGTAAGCCAGCGTGACGCTCGTCGGGACCGGGATAT
>JBJXFZ010000107.1:0-6214 GCA_046154245.1 Pyrinomonadaceae bacterium | reverse complement strand
CAGCAACCTGATCATCACCGGCCATTGCCACGTCGGCTGCATCACGCGAAAATCCCGATGCGTCGAGCACCTCGGCAAATTTTGTAGCCGAAACCGTCCAACGTGCTTCCGTGGCGGGGCGCGTGCTGGGCGAACGTCGCGGCGTGGTGATCGTGTTCGAGTAAATCACACGAAAATACGGCCTGTTTACGGCATAAAAGCCGATCTCGGCCTGGTATTCGCAATCCGGCTCAACGTCAAACCACCAGTTACCGGTCGCTTCGCATTGGTGAATCAACTCGCTGTCGCGAGTAATATTTTTGAGTTTCAGCGCGAGCACATAGCCACCTAGATCGTCCGGGAAGACATTCTTGAGTTGATGCCACGGATTCGCTTTTGTCGACCAGTAGAAATAAAGCTTTGTCGGTGACTGCATCAGCAGACGCGCTCGATTGTCGCGCTGCAGTTCGGGCAACTTCACATCGGCCAATGCCTCGAACGCCGGCGATAGCTCGACCTCGGGACCGGTTGTCGCAAGCTCAGCCGTGACGGTAAGATCGGCCTTTTTAGATTTTGTTACGCTCTTAACAGACTTCTCTTTGGCAGGTTTTGCTTTTGCACGGACCACATCAGCGGTTTTCTCCGCCGCTTCTGCAACGCGCTTCTTAACCGGCGACGACTCGACAGCGATCTCGGCAAACGGCTCGATCACTTTTGTTGCAGCTTGTTTCACGGCTCGAGCAGGTTTCGAGCGCTTTTCCTCGCTCGGCACCTCGATCACTTTTTCACTCGCCCGGTCGGCTTTAATTACCTTGATGGCGCGTTTGTTTGGCGCGGCGTTAACAGCGGGCACGGCAACGGCATCGAACGGATCGGCCGAAACCACCGTCTCTTTGGCAGTTTTACCCGTAGTTTTCTTCACCGCTGACTTTTTCTTGACTACTTTCTTCTCCATATAACAAAAAGACCGCAAACAATGAGTATGCGGCTTTTGATCACGAGTGACAACCGACGATGGTTACTTGGAGACGCCCTCGCCGCTACCTGTAACCGGCTTTGAGTAAGATTTAAGCTTGATGTCGATCTTGCCGTACTCGGAATTGATCTGTGAGCGAACCGGGACATGTCGGGCGTCATCGGTCATCCAGATGACCATCTTTCCTTTGCGTTCGATCAGACGGCCCATGCCGAAAATTTCAGGCTCGATACGCCAACACCATAATTTTCCGAGCGAGGATTTTTGTTGCTCTCGGGCGGTGACGACAACCGGAACCTTGTAAACCAGGCCCGAATCGCTCACCTGAATCTCGAGTCTTTTGCCAATGGCAAGTTGCTGGGTGCGAAGGTAATATATCGCCGAGACCATGTCCTGCGTCAGAGCGGTGATTTCGGAAGCGATTCGCCGCGGAGCGCGCATTTTGTCTTTCGGATCGGTCTCGACGTATGTCACAAGTTTGTCTTTGTAATCAAAGATCGCCTCGCTCTCACGAATGCGCTCTTTCTGAACGTCACGCTTTACAGTTTTCAGAATGCGAAAAGTGTCGGCGTCTATCGTTGAAGTTATATGCTGTAAAAAACTATAACGGGCAATACTCAGCAACGTGCCCTTTGAAACGGCGTCTGCTTTCACTATAAGATTATTAGTGTTTGGTTCATTGGTCGCGATAAATGTGAGTTCAGCAACCGAGAAGGTAAGACGAAGTTTCCACGTCAGCTTCCCATCGTAGACCAACTTTTCACCGTCAAACATTTTCTGTTTTTGAAGTTCATTACTCGACCCTTGAGCGAGCAAAACCGTGAAACTCGCAAATACGAAAACATACAAAAACCCGAATCCAAAACGTTTCATAATTTTTCAGCCAAGTAAGTAAACCTTTGTGGCGAGTGCAAGAATCGCAACGGCGGCACCTAGGGCGGCCCGATACTCGCGGTATTGCAAGTATAACTGAAAATCGAACTTGCCCGCAGCACTTTTCCACGACGTGAGGCGCGGCAAAAATAGCGGCACGCGTTGCGAGTATTCTTCAAATTCCGCGCCGAATATACGCTGCATGTCGCGGGCTTCCGTAAGCATTACGGGCAAATAGATGCCGAGGAACAGCGCGATAAAAAGAAGAGCGAGCCACCAAACACCGGCAGCAACCGTAAACCCTAAGCCGAGGATAAAACTGCCGACGTAAAGCGGATTGCGCGTGCGTGCGTAAGGCCCTGAGACTGCCAGCGTCTTTGCTTTGCGAATATGCCCCGACGCCCACGCCCGTATCGCAACACCGGCCAAAGCGATCACGCCGCCAACGACGAGTGTCATCACTGTCGGCTTTGCAAAGATAAAAAAGACCGCCGCAAAAATAAATCCTAGCGGCACGCGTATTCGCTGCAATGTGCGTTTGTCGAACATAAAAACCAAATGAAAAGTGAGATGTGAGAAATAAGAAGTAAAGAAACGTGTTTCAATCTTTCATATCTCATATCCTCTTACTTCTCACATCTCACTTCTCATCTCATTTCCCTTTTCCAATCTCGATCTTACAGCTTCAAAAACCGTAGCTACGTCCGAGTCCATACAAATCCACTTCGAGCAAGTTCGCCGATGGCAATCGACGCGGCAATCGATCGTCTCGCGCTCGACGCAGATGTCGTCAGGGTTCGTGCTCCCGTTTCGCCACCATTCTGTCGGGCCGAAAAGTCCAACGACCGGAGCTGCCGCTGCAACTGCGATGTGCATTGGACCGGTGTCGCTGCCCACGAAAACGCTCGAGCGTTTTGCGAGTTCGTAAAGACCTTTAAGTGTCGGTTCAGCGAGAACCAGTCTACCCGACTTACTCGCTGCAGCCGCACGGGCGGCCAAATCTTTTTCACGCGGTGCGGTGACAAGGATCGGCGTGATACCAAGTTGGCTCCAGATCACGTCCGCAAGCTCGCCGTACTTCTCCGCATGCCAGAGCTTTGTCACCCAACCGCCGCCGGGATTTAGCAGTGCAAATCTGTCGCCGTCGGTTTTGTTGATGATAGCGTTGGCTTCGTCGCGATGCATGTCGCTTGTCGCGAGCGGGAATTCAAAATCCGCATCCGGTACATCGATGTCGAGAGCACCGGCAGCAAGGGCCAGATTCTTGCGCACGATATTTATCTGCAGCGGCGCATCGACCGTGCCGGTAAGCAGGATGCGACTAGCCGGTTCACGCAAACCCGAACGCGAAAATCCCCAACGCTTTTCCGCGCCGGACAACTTAGCGATCATCGCCGATTTCCAAAGCCCCTGAAAATCGACCGCGACGTCAAATTTGAATTGCCGCAGATTTTTTATCTGCTTGCTCGCGCCGATCAGCATCTCCTCGATCACCTTACCGCCACGCAAACTGTGCGTATCGACCTCGATAAGTTTGTCGATCATCGGATTGTCTCTCAAGATCTCGGCGCATTTCTCCTCAACCGCCCACGAAATATGCGCATCCGGCAGCTCCCTTCTCGCGGCCGCGAGCGACGGCAGCGTATGCACAATATCCCCGATCGAGCCGAGTTTTACAATGAGTAGGCGCATTTCTTACATGGTAAATGTAAAACAGCGAATAGGTAAATGCTGAGTGTGTTGTGTCTCGACCGAAGCCATTTATCCCCTAACAGCCGCCCCGTAAACTTGTTGCAAAATCCAGTTTGCAGGAATATGATTGCAGAACCATGAGATGCCAGGTCTTTACCACGCTCTTCTTTTTGTTTTCCCTCTCAATTCATGTCCAGAGTGCAGGCAGATTGGACACGACGTTCGGCGGAGGCGGGACTGTTCACTTCAATATTCAGAATGGCGGAGGGTATGCTGTAGCGGCCCAAGCGGACGGTAAAGTTATTGTCGCCGGAGGCGGCAACCTCAATACAGGTGGAGATGATTTCCTGTTGGTTCGATTTAATGTTAACGGCACACTTGATACAACCTTTGGCACAAACGGGTTAGCAAGAACTCGAATCTTTACGGCGAATAATTTAGGGTCTTCTGCGAGAGATTTGATAATTCAGCCCGATGGTAAAATTATCGCTGTCGGCAACGCCGCACACGGATCATTTATACCGGGCGGCCCACCGTATCGTAACGAAGTAGCAGTTGTGCGATACAACACAAACGGTTCGCTTGATACTTCATTTGACGGCGATGGTATTGCCACTACTTTAATTAATGGTGCTGACGGTCAAGGCTTCGATGGCGAACTACAGGCGGACGGGAAAATCGTTATTGCCGAAGCTCATTTTGCGATTTTACGTTTTAACACCAACGGTTCGCTCGATTCGGCATTTGGCAACGGTGGTATTGTGCAAACAGATTTCTTCGGCGGTGGTAATTCTCGTGCTGGTAATTTAAGGATTCAACCGGATGGCAAGATAGTTGTGCTTGGTCGTGACCATGATCCGAATCAATCATTTGCCGGATTTGCCGTAATGGCTCGTTACAGTACAAACGGCTCGCTCGACCCAACATTTGACAGCGATGGCAAACTTATTTTTTCCACGACTGATTTTGACACTGGGAACGGCTTTACAATACAGCCCGATGCGAAAATGGTCGTCGTCGGCACGATCCGAACTGGTTCCGGCACGGAGACAACTTTTGGGCTTATGCGCTTAATGCCGAACGGAACATTTGACCCGTCTTTTGGTACTGGAGGAAAAGTTTCTATTCCAAATTTCCCATTCGGCTCAGAAATTGGAGTGCAGACAGATGGAAAAATTGTTGTAGCCGGCAATATCGGTTCCAGAGTTTTGAACACTGCGGATTTGTTTGTAGCACGTTTTCTCCCGAATGGTTCGATTGATACTTCGTTTGATAATGATGGCATGGCAACTGCCAATATTCTTGGTCATGATTATGCTACCGGGATAGTTATTCAGCCGGATGGGAAAATTGTTGTCGGGGGTCAATCTGAATCTTCAGTTCCCTCCGTTAATCTTTCGGCGGCGCGTTTCCACGCAAACAGCGATGCGGTTGCCGACTTCGACGGCGATGGGAAGACTGATGTTGGGATATTCAGGCCGTCGGTTGGAGAGTGGTGGTATCAACGCTCGAGTAATAGTCAGGTGGCGGCCCTGCAGTTTGGCACTTCGATGGACAAGATCGTGCCGGGTGACTTTACCGGTGACGGCAAAGCGGATATTGCTTTCTTCAGGCCATCGGAGGGATTCTGGTTTGTCTTGAGGAGCGAGGACAGTTCGTTCTTTGCCTTCCCGTGGGGCTCATCGGGTGACATACCGGCACCTGCTGATTACGATGGGGACGGACGCACCGATCCGGCTGTGTTCAGACCGTCGACGACGACGTGGTTTATCTCAAACTCCGGCGGCGGAACGTCGTTCGTGAACTTTGGCATATCCACGGACAAGCCCGTTGTTGCTGATTATGACGGCGACAGCAAGGCCGATATCGCGATCTGGCGATCGGGACCTGGTGAATGGTGGGGCCGACGTAGTACGAACGGCTCTGTGTTCGCGGTGCAGTTTGGCACAACGTCTGACCGCCCGGTTCAGGGTGACTACACAGGCGACGGCAAGGCGGATATTGCCTTCTGGCGACCCGCAGACGGCAACTGGTTCATCATCCGCAGCGAAGACTCCTCGTACTTTGCATTCCCGTTCGGCTCATCGGGCGACGTGCCCGTGCCGGGCGACTACGACGGCGACGGCCGACAGGACTCGGCAGTGTTTCGCCCAGCGAGCGCGACATGGTTCCTGAACCGCTCGACCGCAGGCGTCGCTATTCAACAGTTCGGCCTCACAACCGACACGCCTATACCAAGTGCCTATCTGCCGCAGTAGAGCTGTCATGCGGCCCAGGTTGTCAGCCATGTGGCGAATGTCATCCAGGTGTCGGTGCCGGAGATGACGAGACGCAGCGGGTAGGACAAGATCAGCAGAACCGCGCCGACGAGAAACGCGCGGTTGAGTTTGCCGCTCTTCCAAGTGTCGAAAGCAAGGAGCGAGATAATTATCAGTGACGGCAAGCCGAAAAAAACCGGCGGTCCGCCCGAGATAAAGGGCTCAAAAGGAAACCGCGCAATCGCCGGCGGCAGCAAGCTAATGATCGTCACCAGTATCAGCCGCTTATGATCAGCGGGACGCGTTCGGTAGATAAATGCCGCTCCAAACAAAATCGAAAACATCACCATGTCAAAAAGCGGCACCGCTAAGAACTCCAAAGGCACAACTCCCGGCGGCGTCGATGGCGACCCGAACTTCGCTCCCGCAACGGCGG
>JBJXFZ010000106.1:0-41298 GCA_046154245.1 Pyrinomonadaceae bacterium | reverse complement strand
CCGGTATCAAGGCCGCCCCCGCAGTCCACGACGAAGGTGTCGTCGGCGCAGTCGTCTGGCGCAATACCGGAACTGCTACAGCGAGGACAGCTAGTGGCGGATTGCGCCGGAAGGCATGTTTCGGGCGCGTTCGGCAATGGTGCGCCAGAATCAGGTCGTGACAGGCCGTCCCTTATATCCTGAACAGCTGGGACGGCACTTGGCCGAAGTCGTTCGTCACCCGTATTTCGCCCATAGAGAGGAATACTGTTGTTGATTAAATCTGAACCAGGCAAAGTCTTGTTGCCTACTTTGCCTTGAGCGGTTTGATTAACCGAGGTTAAACTAACCAAAAAACCGATACATATCGCCAAAGCTACAACAAATAATTTTCTGCGCATATTTTCTCCTAAGGTTTTGTGGACAGCACCCGATACCCTCTGACATAACCGGCAGTTGGTTTGGGCAATGAAAAGTCTTAATTGAAACACTATCTTGGGTCAGGCTGTGAAATGACAATGGAGTCGCTGGCAAATTATCGGTCATTTAAACAGCAACGAGGCGAAACGGCATTGAGCAAAAAAGCCTCAAGCAACAGAATTCATTCGCCGGAAGGGGTAAACGCCTCCACATTATCGGGCTTAATGAATAATCACAACCACGAGTGTTCCAAGTATCGCGATAATAACTTGTTTATTACCAGACTGCAATGTGGGTGGCTATGCAACTTGTTCTCAATGTGCCAATGCTCCCGCCACAATTTCATTAACTGCTCTGCACTCGCACGCTCCGGCGTTGCTCAACATCGGCTACCACCTGCATACTCGCCGCGAAGTAGGTTCGGCGATAGTCGGCATCGCCGTGGTTCTAAATATCGGTCTTTTCATCGGCTCGTTGATATTCCTTGCGAGCGGTCTGAGTTTCGAGCAGTTTAGAGGGATTGAGTAGATACACGATCCACAATGAAAAATGCACAATCCAGAGCCGACCTCCGAATTGTGCATTGTGCACTTTGAATTGTGCATTAGTTTTGACGTTACATCGCCGGCGATTCGAACATAAAGGCGAGCTTCCACGCTTCGCCCTCTTTTACATAAACGGCTGCCTGATTGAGCGGGCCGTTCTTTTGACCATCGCACGAGCCGTCGGCCGTGCCCTTAAGCGTGAGCAGCTCGACTGTCGGCGAGATCGCAGATGCAAAACCGTCGGTGATGGTCGCTTTTGTTACGCCCTCGCACTTGGCTTCGGTCCAGATCTTGATAGCGTCGGCCTTTGACCCCGTGTAGCCGCCGATCGGATCTACAAAGGCGAAGCTAGAAGTCAGCATCGTGTCGAAGTACTTCGCATCCTTGTTTTTCCAGGCATCCCAGCCACCCTGATGGAGCTTCATCAGAGCGTCGGTGTTGGCGGATGGCGTAGGTTTGGCCGGTGCAGACGCTGCAGCGTTGCTGTTACCGGCGGCAGGTTTGTCGTCTTTCTTGTCAGCCATTTTGTCATCAGCTTTTGGCTCGTCTTTTTTGGCTTCTTCTTTTGCGGGCGGTGCTGGCGGGTTTTTAGGATCGATGATGGGCGTTTCGCCGTGGAAAGCGCCTTTCCACTTATCACCGTCACGCACCCAAACGCTAGCCGAGCGAACCGGGCTTGGCAGCTTCATCGCTTTGCCGTCCGGCCCTGTGCAGCTTCCGTCAAACGTGCCTTTGTAACTCATCGCGTAAGTATCGTCGTTGATCTTCGACATTTTCGGGTCTTCAAGATTCCACGATTTCACATCGCACTTGAACGAGCCGATCATGCCGGTTACGTCAGACTTGCCCATACGCTTGCCTTGCTCCATTGACACAAACTTGTCGGACAGCATTCCCTCAAAATAAGCTTTGTCGCCCTTGATCCATGCTTCGTTCGCTTTCTTTTCCATGTCGAAGAGAGCTTCGACGGCCGGTGCCGCGGCGGTCTTCGTCGCCGTGTTCGCTGGTGTGTTTGCGGGCTTGTTTTCGGCCACGCCGCCACAGCCCATCATAAATGCCGCCAATGCAGCGATAGTCAATAATCCGGTTTTTCTCATAGTTTTCTCCGTACGCGTTTACAAAGCGCAAATTTAAAATAAAAGCCCGATGGGATTCTAGTTAAAAACCCTTCGAGCGTTCCTCAGTCGTCCTAATTGGGTATAGTTTTAACACTGATACAACATCTTGTCAAGGGAAATATGCGTTGCGGGCTTGGCGTCTTTGCGTGAGAAAAGGCAGTTTCACGCAAAGCCGCAGAGAGCGCAAAGCAAAGAAAAGGGAATAAAGACTGCTAAAGCGACGTCAGGGTCTAATGTTTGAAATGGCGGATGCGGGTGAAGGCCATTGCGATATTATGCTCGTCGGCGGCCGCGATCGATTCGTCGTCTTTGATCGAACCGCCGGGCTGGATGACGGCGGTCACGCCGTATTTTGCCGCCTCATCGACGTTGTCTCGAAACGGAAAGAACGCATCCGACGCGAGTGCGGAGCCCTTTAGAGGCAGGTTAAATCGTTCGGCACGCATCGCGGCGATCCTCACCGAA
This sequence comes from Pyrinomonadaceae bacterium, assembly GCA_046154245.1. Lineage (GTDB taxonomy): Bacteria > Acidobacteriota > Blastocatellia > Pyrinomonadales > Pyrinomonadaceae > OLB17. Next base: position 38,771 of record JBJXFZ010000106.1, on the reverse strand, counting down.
TCGACGCGATTCATCTGGCCGGCGCCGACGCCGAGCGTCTGAAATTCGTTGGCAAAGACGATAGCGTTCGACTTTACGTGCTTGCAGACCGTCCATGCGAGCATCATCGAGCGCAGTTCCGCGTCCGTCGGCTGGCGTTTTGTGACGATGCTCAGATCGGCAACGGCCAGGCGGTTCGTGTCGCGATCCTGGACGAGGAAGCCACCGGAAATTTGTCGGTATTCAATTCTTCGGGAGCCCTTACTTGCGTGCGGGCTACGGACACTCAGAACTCGCAGATTCTTCTTAGCTCGGAAAATATCGACCGCTTCTGCGTCATAGTCAGGTGCGATCACAACTTCTGTAAATACTTCGTTTACCGACGCGGCGACGCTCGAATCGACCTTCCGGTTAAATGCGACGATGCCGCCGAAAGCCGACACCGGGTCGGTCGACAGCGCGCGGCGGTAAGCTTCTTCGCTTGTCGCTCCAACGCCGACACCCGACGGATTTGTGTGTTTTATTATCGCAACCGCAAGCTCGTCAAAATCGTTTACCAATGCCCACGCCGCATCGGCATCGACGTAGTTATTGAACGACATCTCTTTGCCATGAAGCTGCACGGCGTTTGCAATGCCGCCGCCGTCGGCGGTGTAAAGAGCGGCTTTCTGATGCGGGTTTTCTCCGTAGCGGAGGTCGGTGATCTTTGCGAGCTGCAAGGTTATATCTTCATTGAGAAACTGGCCGCCCGCTGGCGTCCCGGCCTGTCGGGATTCTGACAAGAACGTCGATATTGCAGAGTCATACTCGGCGGTCCGAGTGTAAGCCGCGGCGGCCAGTTTTGCGCGCGTTTCGAGTGAGAGCGAACCATCGTTAGAATTTAGCTCGCCAACGATCTCGTCATAAACGTTTGGGTCGGTCACGACGGCAACATCGCGCCAGTTTTTTGCAGCCGAGCGGATCATCGCCGGGCCGCCAATGTCGATGTTCTCGACTGCTTCGTCAAGCGTAACGCCTGTCTTTGCAACCGTTTGCTCAAACGGATACAGATTTACGACGACGAGATCGATTGCCTCGATACAGTGCTCATTCATCGATGCAACGTGTTCTGCGTTATCACGAAGAGCTAAAAACGCACCGTGAATTTTCGGGTGCAGCGTCTTGACGCGGCCATCCATCATCTCTGGAAAGCCTGTTACCTCAGCCACATCCGTCACGGTCAACCGGGCGTCGCGCAGCGCCTTAGCCGTGCCGCCGGTCGAGATGATATCGACGCCGAAACTCACAAGCGCGGTCGCAAATTCGACGACGCCGGTTTTGTCCGAGACGCTTACAAGCGCGCGTTTCACCTTTCTGAAATTAGTCATAAAAAACGAAAAGGCGGCCAAGCAAGACCGCCTTGTTACTACACAAATTTTTTGCGGGACGCGACTTTTGTCCCAGTTACCACAATTTGACAGAACAATTGCCTAGCCAACTAGAAGAAGAACCGTCCAAGGAATAAAAGGCTAAGCACAAAGATCATTGCATAAATAAGTACTTTGATAAGACTCATAAAATCCTCTATTCTGAAGCGCGAGCACGAGCCGTAAATCGAAATGTCATTTTATTCTGCGAGTTACCCGATGTCAAAGAATTTTCCCTCAATTTTGTCGATTCTGGTCGCGTTTTTGGTGATTTTACAATTCTTTACAGACGCGAGCGGCCAGAACGTGGAAGCCACGATAGGAATTGACCCAAATCGGGGCTCGGTTGTTCAAATAAGCGGAAAAAGCCCGTCGAAAAGCAGGAATTTGTCGTTTTTAAGGTCGCTCGCGGGCGTCGACAACCTCGGCGAGCGCATTTCAGATGTCAATTTATTTGACGACGGCGGACAGGCCATTGCTTACAAGAAGTATATCGCTGGCGAATATGTCGCCGAGGCCGATTTTTCTTCGTGGAGCTATAAGATAGATCTCGCGCCTCCGAAAAACCGCACCGCCGCCGCTCACGTTTCGTGGCTAACGAGCGAGAACGGCCTTCTTATGCTTGGCGACGTTCTTCCGATCTTTGGTAATGGCAGTCAGCCGACCTCGGCGAAAGTAAAGATCGTGTTGCCTGCAGGTTGGTTACAGTTGGAGAACCGCGTTGATGGCGTCGTCGACACTAAAGACGCGGCGTCAGAAGTTGTCGCGGTCGGGAAAAATATTCGTTTTCGCCAAGTGCACATCGGCAGTGTATCGATAACGATCTGTGTTGCGGGCGAATGGCTTTTTACGAGCGACGACATCACAAACCTTGCCCGAGACATTTATGCTGAGATGAGAAAAGTTTTTGGGGCGGATATGGCAAACGATGTATTTGTAAACGCGTTTAGATTTCCGCAGCAGACGTCCGTTGGCCAATGGGAGGCGGAGACGCGAGGTCGAAATGTCACGATAATTTCGTCCGACATGCCGTTTAAATCACAGTCTTTGCAGCGTTTACACGAACAGCTTCGGCACGAGATGTTTCATCTTTGGCTCCCGAACGGCGTGAATCTCAGCGGGCAGTACGATTGGTTCTACGAGGGTTTTGCACTTTACAGATCGCTGAAGCTCGCAGTCGCGGTCAATCGAATTCGCTTTGAAGATTTTCTCGACACGCTGTCACGCGTTTACGACATTGATCGGTTGTCGGCACAGAAAGTTTCGCTGCTCGAGGCGTCGAAAAACCGTTGGGCTGGTGCAAATACGCGTGTGTATGCACGTGGAATGCTCGTCGCTTTCCTTTGCGACATTGCGATGCTCGATGCGTCGAAGGGTAAGCGTTCGACGGACGACTTGCTGCGTGGAATCTATTTAAAACATCGTCCGCCCGCGGCTGCGACCGACGCCAACACTGCGATGCTCACACTTATGGCATCGAGGGACGAACTGGTACCGATTTCCGAACGTTATGTTTCAGGGAGCGAACCAATGGAATGGGCCGCGTCGCTGCAAAAGGCGGGCATCGAGACGGCCACGCGCGACCAGTTGACACGCCTCTCTGTCGCGGCAAAACCGTCGGGCCGACAAAAAGATTTATTGAACAAGTTGGGTTATAATAGCTGGCGAAAACTAGCGAATAGCAAACAATGAAGTTACGTTTTATTGCACTTATCATACTTGGAATTTCGGCGATCTTGACCGTGAGTTGTGGCGTAGTCGAGGGCGTCATCGGCCCTAGCGACACGGCCACGGTGATCGCAAAATCGGCGTGGATCCGGACCTCCTATGCGGTAGTTGCGGCCGACCTGCTCGAGGTTAAACGCGGCGACAGGCTCGACGTGATCGATCAGATGGAGTTTGAAAAAGTCCCGTGGTACCGTGTGCGGGCACACGACGAAGCTCAAACCGAGGGCTGGATAGAAGCTCAGAATATCATCACTAGTGAGACGCTAGAGAAGTCGAAGCAGATCGCCGAGGAGTTCAGGGATCAATCGCCGCAGGCCGCAGGCATAATACGTTCGGCTTCGAATCTGCGTTCGACGCCTGGCGTAAGTCAAGAGAACGTGCTCTTCAAGCTCGCACAGAGTTCGACCTTCGAGATCATGGCGTGGAAATTTGTGCCGAAACAAGAAGTTCCGGACGTTGATGACGCGCCCCTGGGTCAGCAAAAGACCGGCAAGCGGACAAAAAACGCCGAGATCGAGGCCGCGAAGGAGGAGGGCGAACCCGAAAAACTCGACGAAAAATACGACATCTGGTATCTGGTTAAGCTCGATCCGTCGGTTTCACCGGCGCCGGCCGGCTGGCTTTTCGGCCGCCAGGTCGAGCTGCAGGTACCGAGCGACATCGTCTTTTTCCAGCATAACAACCGAAAGTTTGTCACGTGGCAGCGGCTCGACGCGGATTCCGCAAACAAGGTGGGGGCAGGCGACAAATCGCTCGCGCCTGGCAACTGGGTAATACTCGCGCGTAACAGCTATTCAAAGCCGATCGACGGTGTCGAACCAGAGTTCGATTACATTCTGGTGCTCGCTTTCGACAAGTACGATCAGAGCTATTACACCGTTTGGAAAACGACGCCCAACCACGAGGTCTGGGGCATGCTGCCTCTAAAGGTCGATGGCAAGGGCGACAATAAGACTTTTACCGTTACAATGCGCAACGCGTCGGGACAAATGGACGAGAAGCGGTTTACGGTCTTCCGTGATAAGAACCGTCTGAAGGTGACTCCGCCCGAGGACATCGCTCAGTACGAAACGAAATCTCCGAAGTAAACCCCTGAATTTGTCCTCACGTAGGCGATGCGTGGCTAAAACGAATGTCAGAAACCACCGATAGCCCTTTCAACGAACCTGTTGATATCGAGATCACCGATTCGCTCGATCTGCATTCGTTTGCTCCGAAGGAAATTAGAGCCGTTGTCGAGGCGTATCTTGCCGAAGCTCACAAGAAAGGCTTCCGCGTGGTTCGCGTCATTCATGGCAAAGGCGTTGGTGTGCAGCGCGAGATCGTTCGTAAAGTTTTGTCCGAGACGGATTTTGTACGCAATTTCAAGAACGCTCCCGAATTCTCGGGAAGTTGGGGAGCAACGATCGTCGAGTTTGAAGATTAGCGTTCCTCGATCACGTCGGCCCACGCCTCGTCTTCTATCTTGTCACAAACGGCTCCGGGTAGTTCATCCCGCTCGGCGATACGGCGCTCGGCCTGCTCGAGGCGGGCGGTCAGGTTCGCGCATCTGTGTTCGAGGACTTTGATATACTTGCGGCGCTCACGGGTTAGCTGATCGACATAAAAGAGGTATGCGAACTGCAGGCCGGTGACGCCGACCAGCACCAGACAGAGACCGATCAATAGATACATGAGCATGACCGCTACCGCAACTGACAGTGACCAACGGATCGTGGAAAGGGATATCCAAATTTCTTTGACGTCACAACTAGAGTTTACTTTTCTTTGCCGACAGGTCAAAGTATAAATAAAGCTATCAGTTATCAACTTTCAGTTATCAGTTATCCATGAGCATACCAAACCTGAAATTAGTTTACACGCTTTTGTGCGACGACGTTCGCATCGAGATGGGCAATAAGATCTCGCTGATGGGCATCTTTCAGAACATAATGGTCGAGAAGCTGCCCGTAAGCCTAATAAAGTTTGCCGTCATAAACCACTGGCGCGGCGCCGGCAATCACGAGACCGAAGTTCGCATTCTCTCGCCCGATAAATCGAATCTCGTCGTTACTTCACAACCGACCATGATCGAGCTTGCCGAAGGCGGTTTTACCGACAATGTCAGTTTTTTTGTGAACGTCGTATTCCCAAACCCCGGCACATACTGGATACAAACCATTGCCAACACCGTCGTCCTCGACGAACTCCCGCTGATAGTTACAGATTCAGAAAACCTCGACGCCATGCGTCCTGCAGACGAGATCAGCGATACCGTGAATTGATAGATACTTGCGACTGCGTTTGTCCGATGCCCTTGGTTTCTCTTGCGTCAACTGGAGCACCTCCTGGCCATAGGAAAGAAAGGCGCAGAAAATGATCACGGGCAAAAGAAAAAGTGTCCTGATTCTTTTAGTCATCGACATTACGCTAAATTAGGCTGACAACATGCTCGCATCGATCTCATGATTTTTTATCTTTCACTTAATCACGGCCAGTTCGAGCGTTCCGCCCAGGCTTGAAAATAGTCGCGGGTTTTGCTTTGAGTTCGTTTCCGTCTTAACAAAATCCTGGACAAAGGAAAATAGCTCCTCCGCTGTGACGATTCGATCGTTGTTCCGGTCGGCTCGACCATCGAGTCCCTCGATGATCGCCCATGTGAAGACGCCGTGGCCGCCGCCCCAGCGTTTTGATTCGCGAGAAGGTTCGCCCACGTCGGACGAGGTTAAAATCGCGCGACCTGTGGAGCTAAACAGACGCCCCGCCGATGTGCTCACGTCATTTTTGACATCGACTTGTTGGAGTTGTCTCTCGTCGAAGGCATCTGCGCTTAGATCGCGTGTCCCGTCTGTTGGCTTACTAAAACCGACTACTTTCTTTCCGCTCAAACCGGCGCTGTGACAGGTGTCCAGCAGAAAAATAGCGCGTCGCGAGCGCAGATTCTCATCGATTATCTTCTTTAGTTCGATCATCGGGAAGCCGGTTTTCTTTAGGTTTGTGACTTTTGAATCGTGAACGAGGTAATAAAGGTTCGACGGATCAGACGGGTCGGGCGTGCCGTGACCGGCAAAATAAAACAGGATAAGGTCGGTTTCGGCAGCCTTTGTCAAAAAGCGCACGAGCGTGTCTCTAACGCCGCTCAAGGTCACCTTCTCATTTGTAAAATACAATACATTTTGAGGGCTAAATCCGCCCTTTGTTGTCAACCACTTGTAGAGAGCGTCGGCGTCGGCGTCGGCGTATGTCAGATTGCCAAGTCCGGCGTCATTGTATTTATATTTTGAGACACCGAGGATAACTGCGAACTTTCGTCCGGAAAATCCGAGGGTCGGGTTTTGCGCCTTTGGCTGTTCCGCATTCGCCTGCAATATTTGCGCGCGAGCCATTGCTGCATTTACCAAGACATTAAATCCAGCGTAATAGCGTTTGCCGCTGGTGTCGACGGTTTCGATCTCGAGATTATTGTCTTTCGGGTTCAATTTAAATCCAAACAAGCGGTTTAGGTCGCACTTCATGACCTTGTGCTGTCCACCGGCAAGCTGGTTGCAGAGTCGGTTTGCCGACGTTCCGTTTACACGAACAGCGACAGTGCCCCATTCGATTTTGTCGGCTATCGGACTAAGTATCCAGAAATTTATCGCGGTAACGTCGGAGCGCGTTATATAGCTTTTGACGCTAGTGATCTTGCCGGTTCCCAATTCGGGAAATTCAACGGCAAGCCCGGCGCGCTCGGTTTCCTGTCCATATAAAGCAGTGCCAAGCACTACTGAAATTAAGAGAGTAACGATGTTCCGTTTGGAGACCATGTGATCAATGCGGCGTAAATTACTTCAAATCATGGTTTCTTAACTGGTTTTTTAGGCGACGCAGCTGGAGCGGGAGTAGCAACCGCGGCCGGACTGCTCACGGGCGTTGACGAAGTTTGGCCATTTGGCGGCTGCGAACCGTAAACCGCTCGCGGCGCATCGGCGGTGTTGTTCGCCGGACTTGCTCGATAGTCTAATACTTCAAGATCCTGCATAAAGTCGTAAACAAACTCCATGTTCGGTGGCAATGCACCCGCATTCTCACGTTGATAAATCTCTACATACTTTCGTAAATCGTTTGCGATTGAAGCTGCTTCGTTCGGATTTCGCTCTCCCAATCTCAACATTGCTCTGAAAAGATAAGGTTCGGCGATGGTCTGTCGTTTATCGGCGTTTATGGACAGGGTCAAATTTTGCAATGCGGCGGACATTTCGCTGGCATTTCGCGCAGTTAGCTTTAGAGCCTTGCCGTAATAATAATATGCAAACGGATCGTTGCTGCGAATCGACAGTGAGTCCTGCAAATTGCTGCGGGCAAGGCCAAACATGTCAAATTGCAAGGCGCGGAGCCCATTGTCGCGTTTGACCAGAGCCATTGTTGATTGAAATTCTTCCGATGATGCCATCAACTCGCTATTTTCCAATTTGCGTTGAATGTCCGGGGCCATAACCTCGTTCAACATTCTGGCAATTCCCCTGGCTCCCGTTTTTGAAGCCGTAGCACTTTTTTCCGATAAATCCACAGCACCAACCGTTGCGCCGGCTTTGGTAAAAGTCGGCAATAGTGCCTGAAAATTCGAGAGTCTGGCGATCATCCTTTGTGGGTTAGCAATGAAACCAGTTTGTGATCTAGGATCAGAGGTCACCGATCGCATCTTTTCATATAACTTTGGTATCTCACGAACATCATAATTGCGATCGAACATGTATTTCAATGACTCACGGTCGGCCTCGTCTTCCTGGAAAGGCTGCCAATCGAGCGAACTACTAATATTTTTAAGTTTCGCATCCAGAAGAATAGTCGTCGGATCAAGAAAAGCATCTTTGACGTCCTTAAGACCCCACCAAAGTACCCTTAACGGATTCTTCTTTGCAAATGGCTCGGCACCTTGTAGCACCAAAAAGTCCTGAAGCCAATGGTCTTTCTCGATGTGAGCGATCTCATGGCCAAGAATATAGGCCAGTTGGGCTTCGTTATCAATCAACGATAGATAACCGGTCGTTATGTAGATTGTGCCAGTAGAAAGAGCGGAGGCATCCGGTACTGGGTTCTGGATAATCTTAAATGCGTATAGACGGCTAGATTCTCGCGGAATAAGTGATTGGCCGACGCGATTTACAAAATCCTGTGCCATGGGATTGGCGTAGAGCGTCTCGTCAAAATAGAGTTTTTCACCCTCCTGACGGAAAAGTTTCATTGTTGGAATTCGAGTGTTGACAACATAGGCTCTCTCAGTGTGTGCTTTTCGAGTCAACCGGTATTGAAAATCAACCAATTCTTTAAATTCTGGATCGGTGTCGTAAAGATTTTGTGAAAAGTCGCGTATTTTTTGATAGCGACGCTCGTCCTTGTCCTGTTTTTTTGCGAGCTTATTTGCTTGTTTTGCTGCGTTTTCTTCCTGCTTTTTTTGTTCTTCGGCTTTTTTCTTATCGTCCTGGCCGAATGACATTGGCACGATTGCCAGAAACAAAAAGGCCACAATTATGGCATTGGATAACATACTTAGAATGTTCACTTCAAAAGTGTTTCGAGTCATTTTCATTTGTGCCTCCTGAGTTTTGGGCAGATGTTTAGTTTATTTCACAATTAACCTTAGATTTATCATTAGGATTTCCTTTGGCCCTGCCTTTACGCGATAAACGGTTTGTGGAAAAGGATCCGCGAGCGTGAGCTGGCGCGTACCGGCTTCTGCGGACTGCTTTTCTGCTTTTGTGTATGACATACCGGCGGTGCCGTCTTGCTCATATTCGCTCACGTCCTTGAGGAATTTGTCCTCGAGCGCGGACAAAAGCTCGGCGTCAATATACGACGGTTTTGCGGGGACCGGAATGTCGACCAGCGGTTCCGGCGAGACAATTATCGTAAGTAATTCGCCGCGCAAGAGCGCGTTGGAAACGAGGGTGAAATACGGAACACGGTCTGATTGATCCGGAATGTCTGTGACGACTCCGGGCTGAACGAAGTTTTTGCCGCCACGCGTCATCATCGATGGGAAAATAAGAAGCGGTTCGCCGACCTTGCCGTTTTCGTAAATTTCGCGGTCGATGACATAGAGATAGCCGGTTCGCGGCGATTCTATCGAGAGCCGCACGTAGTCACCGGCATTGAATTCCGTATCAGATGCAATGCGTTCGGCAGCATAAGCTGTACCTGTCGAAGGTTCCAACACGAGTGCTCTCGTAGCGTCAGTGTTGGCGCCGCTACTTCGTGCAGGCTTCAGTTTCCAAACCGTCACGCCGATCTGTTCCCAGGTTTCAGGAGCATTGCTGACCTGTGGAATTTGATATTTTTTTCTCGCTGTCGGTTTTTTTGCAGGCAGCGGCTTAGCCGCTACTGGTTTCGAGCGTTTAGTTGTGCGTTTTAGCCTAAATATCGGCTTTTTTTTATTGAATACGAAACTTGTTTTGCCTTTTTCGATATCAGCAGTGATATCACGTGGAAAATCGTCGCCGGTTATCTGTTGCGGTTGTCCGCCGGCGTCTTTTTGCGCGACCGCGATAACACCAAACGTCAAAATCAAAACAGCCAAAGACACGGCCTTTGCGCCGATGTTGCTGATTCTCTTCATGGCAGAACTCCTTGCTGGCGAATCTAAAAGCCCGGCAAAATGGCAGACGGATTCAAACCTTTCCTGTGAAAAAACGGTTTATAAAAAATGATCAATGAAATGATAGGAGCTTTTCGAGCGGCTGTCAATCTTTCTATTGCTGACGATTGATCGGCAGGGAAACGGCGGTGCGGTAGATGGCGGCGCTCTCGACTTCGATCTCGCGGCTTGCGCTCTCGCCTTTGTATTTTGCGGTGAAGCGGTACTTGGCTTTTCCTTCGGGACGTCGGATCGTGAAATCTCCGCTGATGCTTGTATAGACCGTTGTGATATTTTTTGCCGAACCGTCCGATTCGACACGGTCGATCTTGACTTCGGCCCCTGCGACGCTTGTCCCATCCTTAAAAAAAACGCTTCCCTGGATTATCACAAGCGTGCCGCGATCGACAAAGAGCATCAGATTGTCGCCGAGTGAGCGAATCTTCCCCTTTTTTACTTCGAAACTCGATCTGACGGCGGCCGCGTAGCCTTTGGCATCGATAAGAAAGGTATAAACACCTTCGTCGAGACCGTCGAGAACAAATTCACCTTTGTTGTTGGTTGTTGCAGACTTAATATCCTTGGAATCTTGTCGCGCCGTGACTGTAGCTCCTGCAATGCCATCGCCGCGGGAGTTGCGGATCTTACCTTTAACGCCGCCCGTCGTCTGTGCGTGAGCGGTAAGCAGCGAGCAACAGACAATGATCATTGAAAAAAATAACTTTGCGGCCTTTGCGCCTTGGCGGGAAACCATCTCCCGCAAAGACGCAAAGACCGCAAAGGTAAAACTGTTTTCAATTCCGTGCATGCTGCTTCGATTCGGGAGACGCCGCTCTAAATTCGTTCGCAACATCATTGATGATGTCATCGAGGGTTTTGGTTGGCCGGTAACCGACCAGGCGGTTTGCTTTATCGAGCGATGGTACGCGGCGGCGCATATCCTCAAAGCCCTCACCGTAAACCTCTTCATAAGGAATATAGCGAATCTCGCTCGTGCTGTTTGTAAGCGCGATCGCCCGTTTCGCAAGATCATTGATCGAGGTCTCGGCGTCGCTGCCAAAGTTGATGACCTGACCAAAACACGCGGGCGTTTCGAGTGTCTTGACCAGTCCGTTTACAATGTCCGACACGTGTCCGAAACATCGCGATTGAGTGCCGTCGCCATGAACTTCGATGGGCTCGTTCTTCAGAGCAGCTCTCACAAACCGCGGCACTACCATGCCGTACTGGCCGGTCTGACGCGGGCCGACCGTGTTGAATAGGCGGACGACGACCACGGGGAGCCGCGTTTCCTTATAGTGCGCAAGAGCGAGGAATTCGTCGAGCGTCTTTGCGCATGCGTATGCCCAGCGATGTTTGTCTGTCGCACCGGTGAGCAGATCGTCCTCTTCCTTAAACGGAACTGACACACCTTTGCCATAAACTTCGCTCGTCGATGGTATCAACACGCGTTTGCGAAATTTTGCGCACCGCCCGAGCACGACATCCGTGCCGTGAAATATCGTCTCGATCGTCTTAACCGGCTGCTCCATGATTAGTCGCACGCCGACCGCAGACGCCATGTGATAAACACGATCGGCGTCGCGGATCAGTTCTTCCATCAGATCGGCGTTGAGAACCGTGTCGATGATGAGTTTGAAATTCGAATTTTCTTCGAGATGCTCGACGTTCGAATAACGCCCCGTCGAGAGGTCATCGATGACCGTGATCTCATGGCCCTCGGCGATAAGTTTGTCTGCGAGGTGGCTGCCGACAAAACCGGCTCCGCCTGTTATTAGTATTTTCATAAATTTTACACGACGGACCGCCGGGTCTGTCGATTTGTGTTACCGGGCAGACGTGGCAGTCTGTTCAACTACGCCTTCAAAATACGCGACCGTTTTCTTGAGTCCTTCCGCGAGCGGGACCGTCGGCTCCCAGTTTAACAACTTTTTAGCACGCTCGATGTTGGGTTGTCGCTGTTTTGGGTCATCCTGCGGCAGAGGCAAATATTTTATGCGAATCTCTCTGCCAGTAGCTTTGCCAACCTCGTCAGCGAGTTCGTTCATCGTAAACTCGCCCGGATTACCAAGGTTTACCGGCATGAATACGTCGTCTGTCACAGCGTTCATTAGTTTGATAATGCCGTCGACGAGATCGCTGACATAACAAAACGAACGCGTCTGATTGCCATCACCGTAAATCGTAAGCTCTTCGCCACGCAGAGCTTGCGCTACAAAATTTGACACGACACGACCGTCATCCTCTAACATTCGCTCGCCATATGTGTTAAAGATACGCACGATACGCGTATCGACGCCGCTTTGTCGATGATAGTCCATCATGAGAGTCTCGGCGACACGTTTGCCCTCGTCGTAGCATGCACGCAGGCCGATCGGATTTACATTCCCGTGATAATCTTCGGTCTGCGGATGAATGATCGGATCACCGTAAACCTCGCTCGTTGACGCCTGCAGAATACGCGCCTTAACCCGTTTTGCCATGCCGAGCATGTTTATGGTGCCCATGACGTTGGTCTTTACGGTTTTGATCGGGTTGTATTGATAATGAACCGGGGACGCGGGGCAGGCGAGATTGTATATCTGATCGACCTCGAGCAGGATCGGTTCCGTAACGTCATGCCGCACGAACTCAAAGCGCTTGTTGTCGAACAGATGTTCGATATTTGCTTTGCGTCCAGTAAAGAAGTTGTCGAGGCAGATGACCTCGTTGCCTTCCGTAAGAAGCCTCTCGCACAGGTGCGAGCCGATAAATCCGGCGCCGCCGGTTACAAGTATGCGCATATGTCGTCCAGTTTCCGTAGAAGATTTTACCGCAGATGACGCAGGTAAAGCAGATTTAAAACTCTAATTTGTTTTTATCCGCATTTATCTGCGTCATCTGCGGTTAAGCAGCCGTAACAAAAATTTACTTTAGATGCTTCTCAAACAAAGCCAAAATACGCTCGTATTCGTCGGTCCAGCTTTCAGGGCGTACGAAGCCGTGATTTTCGGACGGATAGAGCATCGCCTCGAAATACCGTGTTTTGCCGAGGCGAACAAGCTTCTCCATCAATTGCACGGAATCCTGCACGTGAACGTTGTCGTCGGACATTCCGTGCAAAATAAGCAGCGGACGTTCAAGTTTGTCGGCATACGAGATCGGCGACGAACGTTTGTAAGCTTCGGGGTTTCTGTCCGGAAAGCCGAGCCGCTGTGCCGTGTATTGCGGATTCGCGGCGTAGTAGTTCTTCCAGTCAAACACCGGTCTGAGCGCCGCGGCCGCTGCGATACGTTCGGGTGCACGCATAGCGAGCATTCCGGCCATAAAACCGCCGTAACTGCCACCGTAAACGCCGATCCGCTTCTGATCGACACCGTAGTTCTTGACCATATGATCTATTGCGTCGATATGATCGTCAAAGTCCTTGCCGCCGAGAAAGTCGTAAACATCCGTTCGCCAATCGCGTCCGTAACCCGCCGAGCCGCGATAGTCGATGTCGAGCACGACGTAACCTCTTTTGGCGAGCAGGTCGTTGAACATGAACTCGCGCCAATAGTTGTTCCAGCCGTTGATCGAATTCTGCAGATAACCCGCACCGTGGACGAAGATCGCCATCGGATACTTCTTCTTAGGATCATGACCGGCGGGAAGGTAGATCTTTGATTTGATAACCTTGCCGTCACGCGATGGAATGTCGATGAACTTTGGTTCGGTCCATTTTATAGAAGTGAAGTTCGCAGGGACGGTGTTTGTAATGAGCCGTGGCGGAGCCGGAGCAGTACATCTAGGCGAGCATACTTTTTGCGCAAAGAGATCATCGGGTTGGTTCCATCTAGAACGGCTAAACAGTAAGATCGGCTGTGCGTTTTGATCGTCCATTTGAGGATTGGACAGCATACCTTGACCCGATAGTTTCAGAATTGGACCTTCATTGAAAAACGGTAAGATTACTCGTTCTCCAGTCGATGGCGGTACAGCATAAAAGTTTCGATCTGCAGTGCTGTCTTGAGTTGATAGAAAGATAATTTGCCAACCGTCTGCCGTCCATCTTGCCCACTCGACCTGCCAGTTGCCTCTTGTAAGCTGTATGATATCAACTTTCCCTGTGTATCCGGGATCGGTCGGGTTTTCCTGTCTAATCACGCCGGTTGGATTTGGCTTGGGCGTTCGTTTTTCTAGCGTGGCGAGATAAATGTGGCTGAAGCCATCTCTTTCCGAACAAAAGAAAAGCTGCGACGCATCTCTAGGATGCGGCTCAAATATCGTTGATAAGGGCGCTTGCCATTTGTCGTCGGTTTCTTCGGTGATGAGAATCGTCTGCTCGTCCTTGCTCGCGACGTTGTGAATGTAGAAAAGCTGTCGGCGTTTTGTGTCTTTGTCGTTGCGATCGACGATCAGGCTGCGTCCGTCGGCAGTCCACACCATTCGACGAAAAAAGCTGACGCCTTCGTGTTTTGGCAGCTTTATCTCGAACGGCGCGTCTCGGCTGCCGTCCGCAGGCGTGACAAAAAGCTTCTGCTCGGTCCAGCCGCGACGCGGTCCGCCGCCGGTGACGTATTCGGGGACAAAATTCGGCACGATAAGAGGCCGCTGCTTCGAATTGTCGGAGACGACATAGGCGATCATCGAGCCTTGTTTATTAGGCACGACGCCGCCGACCGAGACAAAAGTCTGCGGGTTCGCTTCGCGTGTAAGCTGCACGAGTGTCGCGTCCGCCGTATTCAAAACAAACCAATGCCCGCTCTGCGAAAACAAAATTCGATCGTTATCGAGAAACCTTGCACCGGACTCGGGCGACTGCGTTCTCGTAAACCTCTTTATCGCTTTATCGGCAACCGTGATTACATAAACATCGCCGCCAAACGCAAAAACCAACTTCTTCGAGTCCGGCGACCACTCAAAGCCGCCGAGCGCGTTTTCACGCACCTTTACAAACTCGTCGCGAACCTCAACGCCGTAATCCAGCTTGCTCTCTGGCTGCGGCGTCGCACTTGGGCGTGGCAAATCACTTTGTCTCAAGATTATTTGCGACGCGCCGCCGCTTGTCGAAACCAAATAAAGATCACGTGGCTGCTTTCCCTCGGCGTTCCAAAGATAAACAACTTTTGATCCGTCCGGCGACAACTTTTCGCCCTCGACCCGCTGACCGGCGATCGACGGCTCGGCCATGATCTCTCGGACGGTGAGGTTCTGCGCGTGGCCGCTCAGGCAGAACGCAAAAGTAAAAAGCAATAGAAAGAAACTCTCGAGATTTCTGTTCTTCATATTTGTTATGGCAATTCGAGCGCAGCAGCGCGCTTTTCAGTTTTCTGCGCGTCCGACAGACGGCCGTATTCATAGATCGCGTTTTCCCATGTGCCGTACATCGCGTTTGGCAGCACGATCCAGCGCTTGCCCCAATCGTTTTTCAGTTTGTCTGTCTCAGCAAAACGATCGGCGATGCTTTTGCGTTCGAATACGTCGGAGAAGTCGTCAAGGTTATCGCCCATCAGCATAACGATGCGATATTTTTGGCTGATAAACTCGCGTCGCGGGGTTTTTGTCGAGATGTTGCTGCCCTTGTCGTCCTTGATGCGGAGCAAAACATTGTCGGCCGAGACATCGTTAAACCCGACTTTTTTCAGGTTGTCGATCGTTGGTTGAAGTTGCGGATCGCGGTCGCGGTTAGAAACATAAAAGACCTTCACGCCCTTTGACACGGCGTAATTCAAAAACTCGACTGCGCCGGGAATTGCCTTGGCTTTTCGCATCTCGCCCCACGCATACCAACCCGGCAGGTCAAAGCCGATGCGGTTCCTTATCCCGTGTGCTTGCGCCGGCGAATTGTCGAGCACGGTCTCGTCAACATCAACGACGATAGCGCGCGGCATTTTGCGCATATCCTTAGGGAGTTTCTTGACGTTCTTTTTGTCGAGATCCGCATCGAGCTGCCAGCGGGCGAGATTGAACGCCTGATACGCCAGCGCTCTATATTCGGCAGCCTTTTGCATCCACAGCGTCGCCCCGGCCTGGTATTCGTTATCAACCCTCACCTGCGGCGCCGGAGCAGGCTGCTGCGCCGCGGAACCCGTAACAAAATAAGTCGCCGAGACCGAACTTGCGACCAAAATAAACACGTATATATATAGTCTTGCTTTCATATTTAATAGACTTTCGTACCCCGAATTTAAATCGATTATAAATGATCGCTCATTTTTTACCGAGTACCGTGGCGGGCAACAAAAAACCGGGCCATCGACGATGACCCGGTAACTTTAGTAAGTTCGTTTCAAGTTAGAAAGTGAAACGAGCTCCGATCTGAGCAGTAAACGGCCTTCCAACCGGCGGTCCAAAGCCTGGTCCGAACAGGAATTGAGGCTGAAGGAACGTGGAACTGGCAGGAGTTCCTGCGTTTGCCGGCGTGCTTAAACCGATGCGCGATCCGAACGCCAGATTCTCGGTATCGAAGATATTGTAGAGGTCAAGGTAAGTTGACAATCTATATTTTTCACCAAAGCTGAATATCTTGCTTACACGAAGATCGGCATTAAAGAACCGTCCGCTTCGCTCCTCAAATCCGCCCGAACCGTCCGGCACAAAGCCCGTGCGCTGGCTATTCACCCGAGCCTGCGGGCAGCCGAGCGGGTTTAAGGTCGCGACGGTGGCAGTTGCACGAACGGCGAAAACAGCCGCCGGGTCAACTCCAGCGCATAAACGGTCAATGGTCGCGAGGCCATCGCCATCTGCATCGATGCCGCTGATCAGCGAATACGGACGTGCAGTTGCGAATTGAACGACCGGCGAAAGCTGGAAATCACCCGGCAAGTTGAAGACGCCACTCATTACGAAACGGTGTCTTTCATCTAGACGCGTCGGGCCGAACTCCTCGGGTTTGAACTGCTGATCAAGAGTGATCGCAATACCGTTACCCGAATACGAAGCCGTCGGCTGTCCACCCCAAGCGCGCGAGCTTGCAAGAATATAAGCCGCGTTGAGCAACATCTTCGAAGTTCTGTATTTCAACGTTGTCGTCCAGCTATCGAACAGCGACCGGTTGGTCGTCGAGAACATATTGATCTGCTCAATACGCGCAACGTTGGCAACCGCGCCTCCTGGTGGAATCGTCAGCGGGAATCCTGCGGCGATGAATGCAGCATCCAGCAAACGTGTATTTGCACCACGCGGACATTGCGCGGCTGTTCCTGTACCGCCATACGCAGCGCTGCACGTTTTCAATATTCGGGGATTGATATTGATAAAGCGTGGCTCGTCCAGGCCCAGCGTGTGGACGTAGTCGCTTGACAGCGACCAATTCCGGCCAAACTCTCTCTGAAAACCGATCGACCATTTTTGAATAAACGCTTCTTTGGCATCCGGATCGTTAATGCGGCCCACCGAGCCCTGTGCCAATGAGGTGTATGAAAATCCTGGAGGTGCCTGCGGCAGACCGGCAGTCGAGCCATTAAATATCACATTGAATAGTGGATTCGTCGGATCCGGAGCTCCGGTCGCTCCACCTGTCCTTGCAAAGTTTACGGACGGCTGGAAGAAGACCGGCTGAGCCTGCGCCGCGGAGAAAAGTGATAGATTCTGGAATATCTGGTCGTAGAAGATACCGTAACCGCCACGAATAACTGTTTTTCCACTGCCTGTCGGATCCCATGCAAAACCGAGACGCGGTTGAAATTCCTTCAAACTTGGCACTGTTCGCTTAAGCTTATCAACATCACTTGTAAGTGCTCGTGCGAGCGGATGATTGAGCTGACCAAGGAGCAAAATCGTGCGATTTTGGTCCTGCGGGAGCAAGTTTCCAAAGTTAGCATCCCAACGAACACCGAGGTTCAGCGTCAGTCGAGGTGTTATTTTCCAGTCGTCCTGAAAATAGAAAGCGAGTTGGTCCAGTTTTTGGAAGTGCGAGCTTGCTCCGTCGCTAAACTGCAGCGTGTTGAGCAAGTCAGTACGGTTGAATCCGCCGCCGGCGATGATCGCCGATGGAGTTTGTCGGAATGTCAGGTTGTAGCCTTGTGTTCCAAAAAAGAAATAACCGTCAAGGATCGTGTGGATATAATTCACACCGAATTTCATCGTGTGATTTCCACTGACCTTGCTGATGTCATCTCGGAACTGGTACTTGCGTTCTTTGGTGGACTGAGGCGTGTTTGCATTTTGTCCGATGGTGATTCCGGTCGGGAAGTTGAGCGTAAGACCAACGCCGGACGCATTCGGGAGGATTTCATTTACAAAATCCTGGAAGTGAAACACGAAGGTGTTCAATGCAGTGCTGGAAATATTATATGAGTGGTTGACCAAAAAACTATGGAGCTTGTTATTGGTGATGTTACCACCGCTCAGATTGGTTCGGTGTGGGTTTGCGATCTGATCGTTTGGTGAATTGTTGCTCTGGAACGAATATCGATAAAACATCGACTGTCTCGACGAAATGCGATGGTCAACCTTTCCAGTAGCCAAAGTGTCGTTATATGGAGTCGCGATGATCGGATCAAAAGCGATGGTTGGAAAAGCCGCTGAGAGTGCCTGTAGATCTGTAGCCGCATTCGTCAGCACGTTCAGTCGTTCACGGAAACGTTCGATCGCGAAGAAGAAGAACAACTTCTCAGGGTGGAGCGGGCCACCTAAACTGCCGCCGAACTCCTGTCTTTGGAACTTAGGCTTTGCGCTATTATTCAGATTCTCGAAAAAGGTTTTCTTTTGAAGCTTGTCGTGACGGAAATTAGAAAAAACCGAGCCGTGAAAGTCGTTGGTTCCGCTCTTCGTAATGACGTCAACGATGCCGCCTACGGCACGCCCCTGTTCTGCGGTCCAGCGATGCTGTGTAACGCGAAATTCTTGAATCGACTCGTATGAAAAATTCTGAAGAAGGCTGCCGACGACATTATCCTTGTTATCGCCGCCATCAACGTTTACGTTAACACCGCGTCCATCGCCCCCGTTGAAGGCAACAGTTCCGACACGAGTTTTTGTCGGGTCAAATGTTCCTACCGGGCGAGCTTCAGGTGCAATAACCGCCAGATTTGCAAATGTGCGATTAAGAAGCGGTAAGTTTTGGATCTCTTGAGGGCTTACCGAAGTTCCTAAATCAGACTTAGTGGTTTCGACAAGGGCTTCGTCGCCGACAACTTCGACGGTTTCTGAAATCTGCCCGGCCTTAAGCTCGACATTAACCGTTCTGGCGACGCCGACTCTCACAGCCAAATCTTTGACAACCGTCTTGCTGAAGTTAGGTGCCTCGACAGTTAATGTGTAATCACCCGGCTGTAAGAATGTGATAACAAAGAAACCGGAACCATCAGTAGTTGTGCTTCTTGAAAAATTAGTTGCTGGGTTAGCGATCGTTACCGACGCACCAGCCACAACGCGACCTGCCGAGTCAGTGACCGTGCCGTTGACGTCTGACGTTGAAACTTGCGCGTATGCCGCAATGGCAAACGCGAGAACTAACATCGATGTACTGAAAAATCGACTGATTTTTGTAAGATAGTTCATAACCTAATCTCCTTTAATTTAAGATCTACTGTCGTTTGGAACGTTTCGTGCTTTAACGACGCAAACATTATTCCAAAGCTAAATGCTATTGTTTTCAGCGATTTAGGCGCGGTTTCTGACTGATTCGTCCAAAAAAATGGAATTCCGGCGAAAAACTGAACAAGGCGACCATAGACTAACTTTCGCCATATCAACAAATATATTCTTACTTCTTCGGTCTTTCGTTCGATTTCAGAACGCGTTTGCGGAGGCGGATGGCGAGAGGCGTGACCTCGATCAGCTCGTCGTCGGCGATGAACTCGAGCGCTCGTTCGAGCGACATTTCGCGCTGCGGAACCAGTCGCATTGCTTCGTCAGCGGAAGTCGTGCGCATGTTGGAGAGTTTTTTCTCTTTGATGGCGTTTACGTCGAGGTCGACGGCACGGGCGTTTTCGCCGATGATCATTCCTTCATAGACTTTGATCTGCGGTTTTACGAAAAGAACTCCACGTTCCTGTAAGTTATAAAGAGCGTAGGTGTTTGTCTCGCCCATTCGGTCGGCGACCAGCGAGCCCGTTTGGCGCGAACGCATTTCGCCCTGCCATTTGTCGAACTTAAGGAAAAGCGTATTTAGAAGGCCGGTGCCCTTTGTCTCTGTAAGAAACTCGCCGCGAAAACCGATCAGCCCGCGCGAGGGAACTTCGTATTCGAGCCGCACGCGGCCCGAGCCGTTGTTGATCATCTTGGTCATTTGGCCCTTTCGCCGACCGAGCGCTTCGGTGACGACGCCGATAAATTCCTCGGGGACGTCGATAACGACAAGTTCCACCGGTTCGAGCGTTTCGCCGGTCTTTCCGTCCTTTTTTGTAATGACCTCGGGCTTGGAAACCTGAAGCTCATAGCCCTCGCGGCGCATCATTTCGATTAGAATCGCGAGCTGTAATTCGCCGCGGCCTGAGACTTTGAACTGTTCAGCGGCTTCGGTTTCCGTAACACGCAGTGCCACGTTGCCGAGCAGCTCGCGATCCAATCTTTCTTTGATCTGGCGCGAGGTGACGAACTTGCCGTCGAGGCCCGAGAATGGCGAAGTGTTTACGCCGAAGATCATCGAGATCGTCGGCTCATCGACCGCGATCACGGGGAGCGGTTTGGGATTATCAAAGAGCGTGATCGTCTCGCCGATCTCGACATCGTCAAACCCCGCGAGAGCCACGATCTCGCCAACTCCTGCGTTGTCAACGGTTGTGCGCTCAAGTCCCTCGAAAACAAAAAGCTCCTTAACGCGCGTCTTTACAACCGAACCATCACGTTTCGATATGGCGACTTCTTGATTTTTTGCAATTTCGCCTGAGAAAATTCTCCCGATCGCGAGGCGTCCAACGAAAGGATTGTAGTCGATATTCGCAACGAGCAGCTGGAGCGAGTCGTCGCGCAACGCGTGCGGCGCCGGTATGGTTTCGATGATCTGATCGAACAGCGGCTTGAGGTTCTGGCCCGTGTCCGCCAAATCTTTTTTCGCGATACCGTCACGTGAGATCGAGTAGAGAATCGGGAACTCGATCTGCTCGTCGTTTGCGCCGAGGTCGATAAACAGGTCGTAAATTTCATTGACGACCTCATCGGGGCGCGCATCCTGACGATCTATCTTGTTCACAAGAGCGATCGCCGGCAGCTTTAGTTCGAGTGCTTTTCGCAGCACAAAACGAGTTTGCGGTAGACACCCTTCGGCCGCATCGACGAGCAGAACGATCCCGTCGACCATCTTCAAAACCCGCTCAACCTCGCCGCCAAAATCCGCGTGGCCCGGCGTGTCAACGATGTTGATCTTGTATTCGCCGTATCGCACGCTGGTATTCTTGGCCATGATCGTGATGCCGCGTTCGCGCTCGAGATCCATCGAGTCCATCACGCGGTCAACGACTGCCTCGTTTTCTCGGTGTGTTCCGGATTGCGCAAGCATCGCATCGACAAGCGTCGTCTTGCCGTGGTCAACGTGTGCGATAATTGCGATGTTGCGTATCTTGTCTGCGGTGATCATAGTCCTAATTTCCTTGCTCAAGGCAAACGAATATCATGCTCTATTGACCTTAGAAACGCAAAAAAGGCCGGACGATATGCCCAGCCCCAATAGCAAAGTACTAGCCTTGATTTACGATCTATAACTGTCGCGTCCGACGATCAGATTATTTGTCACCTTGAAAACCCCGGGAATCCCGTTCGCCAAAATGTTAAATAAATTGCGATCGCCGCTATTCGCGACATAGCCCTCGAGCGTGATGCGGCCGTTTTCGACGATGATTCGCACACCGGGGCGATTTTCCCACAAGTAGCGCGAAAGACTGCTTCGGTGAAATTCCCGATACGCCGCGCGTCTGATCGACGCGTCGAATGACGACGGCGGAAGATCGTCAATGTTATTTATGACGTTTGTGACGCCCGGAATATCACGGACGACCCGTGCAGCCTGACGGCGTGTTCCGAGCGAATTGACCTTTCCGTCGAGTACGACCGTGCTCCCATTTACCTGAAAGTTTATAAAATCGAAAACCCCATAGTTAGGCAGCTTGAGGATCTCCTTATAGATCTTTTGCTCAAGAGCCCGACCCGACAATGCCTCCTTGCCCGTCCGATTTTGAGCATTTGCGCCAACCGCAAAAACCATGAGCAGCAAAGAAGTAAGTACTAATAATGATCTAAATCTCTTCATATCAATTTGCCTCCAATAATGCGAAGGTCTCGGCTATTGGATTGTACAAATGCGTCTGAGGCTGTCTGAAAAATTTAACGGTTTGTCTGCCGTATCGCTTCACATAGCACAATGCCGACGCTTGTTGCGAGGTTGAGGCTGCGAACCATTTTGTTTGGCATCGGGATCGTGAGGCAGTTTTCCCAGTTTTGCTCTAGTAGCTTTTCGGGCAGGCCGCGCGTTTCGGGGCCGAAGACGAGACAATCAGTGTCAGCGAAAGGGAAGTCCGTGTAAAGCCGCGTCGCTTTTGTGGTGAGATATACAAAACGCGTTTCAGGCAGCGATGTGTAAAGCTCTTCAAGATCGACGTGTCGGTGCAGTTTTACCTCATCCCAATAGTCGAGGCCCGAGCGTTTTAGTTCGCGGTCGTCCATGCGAAAGCCCGTCACGCCGACGATGTGCAGATCGGTATTGGTCGCCGCGCACAATCGCGCAATATTGCCGGTATTCGGCGGTATCTCGGGCTCGTATAAGGCGACGTGCATCACTAGAGAATGGTAAATGGTAAACGGCAAATGGTAAATGTTTGATGCCGATGTACTCACCATTCACGACTTCAGCTTTCGCCGTTGTTAAGCATCTTTTTGGGGCGGCGAAACATCAATTTTACGTGCCGCTAACGCGGTCTTTTATGTTCGTCGGTTGTCTTATGCTACAATCCGCTTTTGCGTATTTTGAACTGCATTGAGGAGAATTTCCTAAAAGTGTTATTGCGTTTACAAAAGATCTTAGTCGTAACCCTTTTTGTGACAACGTCTGTTGTTCTTGCGCAGACCGATGCCGCGAAACCTGCGGAGGTCAAGCCAACTCCAAAACCCTCGCCCGCCGCGGCCAACAACAAGCTCGATCCTAAGAATTTTACCGCCGATCAGATAGCCGAGGCGACGATCTTTATTTACGGCAACGGTGGCGGTCGCACAACGCTTGGTCAGATTCGTAAAACAACACTTGAACGCGGCACGGCGCTCTACACTAATGCGGAAGGCAAGGTAGAACGCGCAAATTACCAACGCTTTGTTATTCGCGGAGAGACGCTCGCCAAAGAGAGGATCAGGCTAGACCAGGAATTTCCCGGGGCTCGTTTCTCACTTATTTTTGCCGAGAGCAAAACCTTCGGCGTGTTCAACAATACGGTCTTTACGCCGCGTGAAGAAACGGTAAAAACTTTTGAGAGCCAGATCGTTCGCGGGCTCGAAGCATTGCTTCGTTACAAAGAGAACGAATCGACCCTCACTCTCGCTACAAAAGAAAAACATATGGGCGTCGATTATCACGTAGTGGACGTCACCGATAAAGAAAATCGCCAAACCCGCTTTTACATCAGCGCAAAATCATTCCGCGTGATGATGATCACCTACGAGGACGGCGGCGTAAAGTATAAACGCAAGTTCTATGACTACAACCTGGCGCAAGGCACGCTTGTCCCATATCGCTCGATTCTCTGGGCAAACGACAAACAGGTCGAAGAGATCGACGTCGGCACCGTAACCTTTGGACAAAAGGTGGACGAAGGACTTTTCAGCGCAAGCTAAGGGATAAAATTATAGGTTATTATTCCAGAGACCTTAACGGGTTGTCCGGCCAATAAGGTTGGCGAGAAGAGGGCTTTACAAGCCGTTCTCACGGCCGTGTCTCTGAGCATTTGATCGCCGCTCACGGCACTGGCGGAGGTTATTTTTCCGTCTTCTCCAATCAACACCTCAACTTGTACGGTTCCGGCCGCTCTCGTATAACGTGCTCCAATTGGATATTCGGGTTTGGGCAATCTTAACGCCTTGCCGTTTACTACGCCGCCCGGCACTGGCTCTTTTGCCCCATCCGCAGGCGGCTTCGCCTTAGGTCTCAGATCAAACTTGATCATCAAGGACTTTTCCGTCGGCTGTCCGTTCGCCATCGGAATCTCAAAAACAGCCTTTTCCATAGCGATTACAACGGCTTTACGAATCTCCTTCACCTTCGGGTCGTCCAGGTTCGAACATGGAGCATTTGGGCCAAACGAATCTAAAACAGAGATTTCACCTTCCTTATTAACTTTGACGTACAAGCGCACCTGGCCGGTAAGGTCTGCATCGGTAACATTGTTCGGATAAACCGGTTTCGGGTAGCTCAGCGCTTTAGGTATTTTGTCTGCCAATTGACCGGTCTGACCGATTGGAACTGACTTGCCCTTTTGAGGCCTGTCCTGCGAGACTGCGAAATGCCCGAGCACAAAAAAACTAACGATGAAGAGGAAGACGTGATTTAAGCACTTGTTCATGGCCACTGTCTATACCTAGGAGTATTGTATGCGGTTGGCAATCTCATTCAAGACCTCCGCGGCTTTTTTTGCAACTTTGGTCCGGCTAGTGGGTTTAACGTTTTGCATTGTCCTAAACACATTCAGAAGGAGAAACCTACATGATTCAGCATAAATTTTTCGAACACGCGCTTCTCGCGTTTTGTTTTCTGGTCCTCTTCTCGTTCGATTCAAGTGCTCAGTCGGACAGCGGGCGAGTAGCGATGCAGGTCGAGCCGAGTTATGACGTTACGCTTCATATGTTGATCGGTTCTAACGATGGCGTGAAAGGCGATCTGCCCGCGAGTCTTGCTGACGTTTCAAAGCAGCTCAAGGCGAATTTCAATTTTAGTAGTTATCGGCTGGCGAGTACGTTTCTCGGTCGCATCTCGAATACCGGCACCTTCGAATACAAGAGCGTCGGCGATCTCGGCGGCAGGAATGTGGACGGAGCGGCACCGACGCTGACGTTCCTTGAATGGACGATCGCTAGCCTTCGCAGTATGCCGACGGTTAAGGGACGGCCGGGCTTTCAGGCACAGGCGTTTCGTTTCGGTGCACGCGTGCCGGTCCAGACGACAACCTTTCAGGGCGAGAGCGGCAAAGGCTCTACGGTCTACAATTACGAATCGATCGGCCTGAGCCTCGCCAAGATCGGGCTTGCGGAGAATACGCCGACGCTCATCGGCACGCTCAATCTGCCCGGTGCGAACGGCACGATTTTTCTGATCATGACCGTTCGGGCGACCGATTAGCAAGCTTTTTGCGCAACATTTTTCAGCGGACGGCGTGTTGATAAGTGCGCCGCCGCCGCTTTGTTATTTGAACTGTTTTCTGCTCTAAATATATGAATGTATGGCGCTCGACAATACTCGACCGACGGACACGGAGGCTTCGCACACCTCTATGCCTGACGAACGAAGCGAAAAGCCCGAAAAGCTTAGCGACCACGCACTCATCGAAAGTGTGCGCGGCGGCGACGAAGCCGCTTTTGGCGAGATAATGACGCGGTACCGCGGTGCCATTACGAATTATCTCTATAGATTTTTGAATGATTACGAAGAGGCGGTCGATCTGGCGCAGGAAACATTTGTCCGTGTTTATTTTGCGTTGGATAGGTACCACACGCAGTACGCGTTTTCGACATATATCTATCGGATCGCGACAAACCTAGCGATCAGTGAACTGCGTCGGCGAAAGCGGAGGCGGCTCTTGTCGCTGACAGGTTTGTTTCAGAGCGAGGACGAACGTGAGGTCGAGTTTCAACCTCCGGATACACGCTCGCTGCCGGACGCCGATCTTGTCGAGAACGAGCGAGAGCGAATGATCGCCCGTGCGATCGCGACACTGCCTGAAAAATATCGTGTGCCCGTCGTGCTCCGTGATGTCGAGGGATGCACCTACGAGGAGATCGCCGAAATAATGAAACTCGGCCTTGGAACGACAAAATCGCGGATCAGCCGCGGACGAGCCTTGTTAAAGGATAAGCTGCAAAATTACTTATGAATTGCAGCAAGATGATTCAGCTGTATGGTTTTTGATGAGAAAGAAAATTTTGAAGGCGAGAAAAAGATCGCCGAGATGCTCTCGACCCTAAATCGCGTGCGAGAGCCAAGTGACTTTAACACTCATGTGCGCGCCCGAATTGCGAACGGGCGACTGAGCGATCGAGCGGGCGCCTGGCCTGTCAACCTGATCCGAACTGCCGCACCGCTCGCGGCTGCGATCGTAATTGCGCTCGGCGGCTATTTTGTTTTGACATCGGTAAATACTGATCAAAACGATGTTCCCGCGGTTGCGGAAACTCGGTCAGAACCGCGAGATTCGATTGTCGAACAGCCGGCGTCAAACGTAGAAGTAAATAAGGCTGAAAGCCGCGCAACGGTCAAACCAAGCGACGACTTGGTTGCCGAGAACAATGGTGCTTATCCCGAGAACGGTAAAGGAAAAACAAGCGGTCCCAATGCAGCGAATGCCGAGACTAGAAAAGATGGTTCCGCCGTCGGATCAACGGACGTGGCAGTTCGTGGATCAAATAGTATTTTTCCGCGCGGCCTAAATCCCAACGCCAAGCCTCAGGCTAATGCGAAAGGGGTCGACCCGAACGCACGTATCCCCGTGGCGTCGATTTTAGAATTCATCGGCGTCAAGGCGACCTGGGCCGGCGATGGCTGGCGTGTCGATAATGTTGAACCGAATAACATCGCAAGCCGTTCCGGCATAAGAAACGGCGACGTCGTCGAGGCGATCAACGGTCAGTCGGTCGATAACAAGACCACGTTTCCCGCAAGGTTCGAGGGCAAAAGCGTCAGAGTTCGGCGCAGCGGTACGAGCCTCTCGATAGATTTCAAGCCCTGAGTCGCTGGTTAGCATCACTTCTCGCTCGCTGATATAATCAGCCACATCGGAGAGATTCTAAATTCTGAAATGAAAAAACACATTATCTCAGTTGTCGTGTGTCTGCTGAGCATATTTAGCGCGAGTTTTGTTTCCGCGCAAAAGGCCGATCTCGTCGTCACAAATGCAAACATTCGCACAATGGATGCGAAGCGAACTGTTGCTCGCTCGATGGCAGTGCTCAATGGCAAGATCATCGCGGTTGGTTCTGACGCGACGACAAGGTCGTTCGTCGGTCCAAAGACGCGAGTCGTCAATGCCGGCGGAAAGACCGTGATCCCGGGCTTTAACGATGCACACGTGCATTTTATGGAGACGGGCTCGCAGCTATCGAGCGTAGATTTGCGTGATGCTAAGTCACCCGAGGAATTTGTTCGGCGGATAAGAGAGTTTGCGGCCAAGTTGCCTAAGGGTCGTTGGATACTCGGCGGCAAATGGGATCACGAAAATTGGACGCCGAGCGACCTGCCGACCGCAGCGATGATCGACGCCGCGACGCCGAACAATCCGGTTTTTATCGACCGGCTCGACGGCCATATGGCGCTTGCGAATAGCCTTGCGATGAAATTGGCGGGCGTGAACAAGGAGACGAAAGATGTTGACGGTGGTTTGATCGTGCGTGATGCGGGCGGCAATCCGACGGGCGTTTTTAAGGACGCCGCGA
Source organism: Pyrinomonadaceae bacterium (assembly GCA_046154245.1). GTDB lineage: Bacteria > Acidobacteriota > Blastocatellia > Pyrinomonadales > Pyrinomonadaceae > OLB17. Next base: position 11,540 of record JBJXFZ010000106.1, on the reverse strand, counting down.
TGTCGTATCTGAATCGCGTGATCCCAAACCCTTCGTTGGAAGAGCGTCTCGAGGCTGCTCAGGCTGCGACCGACTACGCGGCGAGCCTCGGCGTTACGAGCGTGCAGGATATGTCCGCGGGAACCGACGTCGGCGTCTATCAGGAATTGCTTCGGCGGGGAACATTGAAGACGCGCGTCTATGCGTGCTCGACACTTGCCGGCTATAAGCGATGGGAGAGTACCGGCGTGCGTGCGGCGTTTGGATCGTCGATGCTGCGGGTCGGTTGTCTAAAGGGGTACGCGGACGGCAGTCTGGGGTCAACGACCGCCTGGTTTTTTGAGCCATATCTGGATGACCCGAAAACTTCGGGTCTCGCGAGCGACGAGATAACCCAAACGCCTGATCTCGTTATGGGTGCAGACCGTGCCGGTCTGCAAATTAATATTCATGCGATCGGTGACCGAGCGAACGATGAGATACTTGATATCTTCGAGCGCACCGCCGCCGCGAACGGTGCGCGTGATCGTCGGTTTCGCATCGAGCACGCCCAGCATTTGCGTTCGGTCGACATTCCGCGTTTTGGTTCGCAAAAAGTCGTCGCATCGATGCAGCCCTTTCACATCATCGATGATGGCCGCTGGGCGTGGAAGCGGCTCGACGAAAAGCGCATAAAGGGAACTTACGCGTTTCGGACTCTGCTCGACACGGGAGCGGTGTTGGCGTTTGGTTCCGACTCGCCCGTTGCTCCGCTAAATCCTTTGCTTGGGGTATATGCAGCCGTTACCCGTCGCACTCTCGACGACAAGAACCCGAACGGATGGATTCCTGAACAGAAGATTTCGGTTGACGAAACCGTTCGCGCCTTCACCTTTGGTTCGGCTTATGGCGAGTTTCAGGACGACGTAAAAGGGACGCTCGAAACGGGGAAGGTTGCGGATTTTGTGATCTTGTCGGAGGATATTTTTTCGATCGATCCGGTCAAGATCAGAGACGTTAGAGTCGTGCTGACTGTCGTGAACGGCAAGGTTGCGTTTGAGGCGAGATGAAGTCGGCTGTCTCGACATTTTTGATCCTTATCTTTGTGCTTTCGGTCGATGGTCAAACATCGGCCGATCTTATTTTGATCAACGCGAATATTCGTACGATGGATGAACGTGTGCCGCGAGCCGAGGCTCTCGCGGTGCGCGATGCTCGCATCATTGCAGTTGGTAAAACGAGTGACATCCGTAAACTCAAGGGTGATAAAACTCGCGTCGTAGACGCCGGCGGCAAGCTTGTCATTCCGGGCTTCAACGATGCTCACGTTCACCTAACCGGGATCGGTAACAAGTTTTCGCACCTCGATCTTAAGGCCGCACGTGATTCACGCGACGTCGTGGACAGTGTTGCTTTTTACACATCGGTTTTGCCAAAGGGACGTTGGGTGCTCGGCGCCGGATTAACGTTGACGCCGCAAAACTCGCCGACGCGCGCCGAACTCGATGCTGTTAGCGCAGACAATCCGGTCTTGATCTATTTTGCAGGTTACAGATCTGCGTTAGTTAATTCGGCGGCGCTGCACCGTGCGAAGATCTCGCGAGCTGACGCAGTAATAACGGATGATTTGATCGCTCGCGTTCGGCAGCACGTCCCGCGCAATCACGAGAGCGACTGGTTTGAGATCGTCCAAACGGCAAGCAACTACGCCGCACGGTTGGGCGTAACGAGCGTACAGGACGTGCACTCGGACGATCTTGGGGACGTACTCAACGGCCTTGTCGCGAGAGGGCGGTTGAAGACACGCGTTTACGATTGTATAGGTCTTCAGCATCGTCAAAGGGCCATTGCGGCCAAACTTACTGCGGCCACAGGAGACGCGTTTGTTCGCGGCGGTTGCGTTAAAGGTCTTTCGGAGGGAGAAGACGACGAGACGGCGGAACTTAATACCTCAGTTGCCGACGCCGACAAAGCCGGCTTGCAAGTAATGATTCACGCTATCGGCGCACGTTCGAATGCGAATGCGCTCGACGCATTTGAAAGAGCGATCGCAGCAAATGGCCGTCGAGATCGACGTTTTCGCATCGAACACGCAGCCAGGATGAAGGCGAGCGACGTCAAACGGCTTGCACCATCTGACATCATCGCGTCTATGCAGCCGCATTTGTTCGCACCGGGCAGCGATGACTATCGCTCGCTCGTCAAATCCGGCGCGATGCTCGCATTCGGCTCCGACGCGTCTATCACCGACTTCAATCCGTTGCTCGGCATTCATGCGGCAGTTAACAGCGACAACCGCTCGGTCACCGTTGACGAAGCGGTCAGGGCACACACGTTTGGTTCGGCGTACGCAGAGTTTCAAGAGAAGGAAAAGGGAACGCTCGCCGTTGGTAAACTGGCGGATTTTGTCGTTTTATCGGATGATATTTTTGCGCTTGAAAAACATCGCATCGAAAAGACTAGCGTAGGAATGACCGTACTTGGCGGAATGATCATTTTTGAGCGGAAATGAAGATGGTATAATTTTTGAAAATTTATTTTCTTGGGAGACATGATGAAGTTTATTATCAGCATTACAATTTTGATTTTCGTATTTACGTTTTCTGCCTTTGCGCAGGCGGCTAAAGAGAAAGCCAAGCCGACGGACAAGGACAAGACCGAGGCGATACCGACAAGCAGCTACTTAATACGCGGAGCGCCGATAGGCAAATCGAAAAAGATCTCGATCAACAGCGTGTTGAAAGATCCGGCAAAATACGCGGGCAAAAGCGTGCGTGTCGAGGGCGTGATCGTGCGTTCGTGCAAGATGGAAGGCTGCTGGGCCGAACTTGCTCAGAACAAAGTTTCTAAGAGCGTTCGCGTAAAGATGAAGGACCACGGCTTTTTTATCCCGCTCAATAGCGCCGGGGCAAAGGCGCGGGCCGAGGGCGTCTTTTCCGTGAAGACCATGTCAAAAGCACAGGTCGATCACATGATCGAGGAAGACGGTGCGAAATTCGAAAATCGCAACGCCGACGGCTCGGTGACCGAAGTTTCGTTCGAGGCAAGCGGCATCGAGCTAAAGAAGATAAAATAATTTTGCACAAAAATCTGCCTGCGAATAACGCGAATCGGCACGAATAATTTTGTTCGTGAACTTTCGCGTGATTCGCGGGCATAGTTTTCGTTGAAACTTCAACCTGATCGACGGCTGCAGTCGTCGCGGGTCGACGGGTCGATTTCATTGGAATCGTAATCTTTGACAGAGCGAAAGTCACGCTTGCAGCCATCGAGCTCGGCGACCGCGTCACATCGCTCGCGGGCTTGTAGTTTGCCTTCGATTCTGCTCGCCTACAAGCCAACTGGCTCTCTCGATTCGAAAACCAACATCGAGATCCTCGTCACCCGCCAGCCATACATCGCGAAATGCGCCACTGCGTCATCACCGACCGCGACGGCCACATCGAATCGGAGGACGAATAAGAATGCGAGATCGTCTTCTTTCCTCTACCGCTTGACTTTTCTTTTAGAAAAGTTATTAATGTTTGCAAATAGATATTAGGCCGCTCTTGACGGCTAAGAAAAACCGGGAGCCGGCCTGATTAAAATAATCGGGTAGAAAACGACGGCTCCGATTTCCTGCGTCGCAATTCTTCCAAGAATTTCCCGCTCGCGAATCCCAGCCAAAAACAAAATATAGCTCCATCTGGTTTAGAAACGGGAGGTCTTATGTCCAGAAACACACGAAAGCGTCGGATTGGCGATCAATCTGAGCGTGCGGGTATTTTTGCGTCTGTAAAAGCAAATCGAGCGCTTGTCGTGCTTGGAATTTTGGCGTTGATGACAATCAGTTGGGCGGCGATTTCCAATCGACGCGCCGCGAACAATTCATTGACATCAACAACATCCATGCCTCCGGGCACCCCGCCGCCGATGCCTGCAAATGCACCGGCGCGCGAGTACATTCATGCCGGCAGCGCTCTCATCTCGACGGTTGAGCCGTTTCGCGTCCCGCCGAGTGACGTTGCAGTATGGCGGCCGTCGGAACGTATGTTCTATGTTCTCAACTCGACCGGCGGGTGGATCTCTTATCAGTGGGGAAGCTGTTCGCCACCAACTACATGCGACATCCCGGCCCCCGGAGATTACGACGGCGACGGCAAGACCGACTTTTGTGTGTTTCGTCCGTCGACGAGCACTTGGTATATCGTCAACAGCTCAAACGGCTCCATTCAATACGACACATACGGAACGGCTGGAGATAAGCCTGTTCCGGCTGATTACGACGGCGACGGGCGTTCGGATGTTGCGGTCTGGCGCTCTAGTGATCTGACTTGGTATATCCACAAAAGTTCTGACGGCGGATATTTGAACACTCAATTTGGTATTGCCGGCGACGTTGCCGCACCCGGCGATTTCGACGGTGACGGTAAGACGGATCACGCCGTCTGGCGCGGCGGCAGTGCTCCTTCGACATTCCATGTAAAGAAGTCATCCGATGGTCAACCTATTAGTTATTCAATCGGGCAGAACGGCGACGAGCCTGTCGTCGGAGATTACGACGGCGATGGCAAGGCCGACTACGCCGTTCGTCGTCCAAGCACAGGTACGTGGTTAACCTATAGCAGCAGCACTAACAACGTCACAACGACCCAATGGGGCGTTAGCTCGGACATTGCTGTTCCGGCGAGATACACCGACACGGAAGACACCGACGCAAAGACCGACATTGCAGTTTGGCGGCCATCGAATGGAGTTTGGTATATCCTTCGCTCAAGCAATGGCAACCCGCGTTATGTGCAATGGGGAATGTGCCCGACGCCTGCAACATGCGACATACCCGTTCCGGCGAACTGGAGACGATGACAGGAGAGAGCGAGGGTGAGGGAGCGCCGAGGAACAACCACGGATGATGAACGACTGATCACCGACCAACGACCACTGGCAACTGACGGAGGAGATTATGCAGAGCAACTCACACAAAACATCCACCAAGATTGAAATTCTTATTTCGAGAACTTTAGAGAAAGTGCCGACACACGCGTTTCCAAGCCTCGGGCGTTTCGTCATGCTCGGGATTAGTGCGCGCCAATGGACGGCATGTATGCTGATCTGCGCACTACTCAGCATTTCCGTCGCGGCGCCGGTCGGCCTGTCGATGCCGCGCGCATTAAATAACGACTCTGCAAACTTTGAACCGGTAAACGAGGAGACATCCCTTTTCACATCAACATTTCGAGGTCTCAACGCCGAGATCGAAGCAAAACTGACACCTTGGCGCAGCGTGAACTGGAGCGCGTCGGATAACTCAAACACGGATGATAAAACCACAAAGCCCCCGACTTCAGACGATAAGACCATCGGCGATGAGGACAAAGACAAGCCATCAACCGAGCCTAAGAAAAACGATGCTGAATCAAGCGAACATCTTCCTGACCAGCCATTGACGGAACCAGCGATCTCTCAGTCGACGAACACAACAAGTGTTGCAACAATGCCGGTCGCTCCACCCGATGAACCGATACTCACTGAAGCCGAGGTCCAAAACATGCTTTTGCCGGACAATAACCTAGGCAATCCGCCTGGACAGACTGAGATGAGTTCAAGCTTCCCGGCGGCAGCTGCGCGAACGCGAGAAAGACACGGCAGCTCGAATTACAGCTTTGGCATTCCTGTCGCCAGCCTGCCGGGACGCGGGCTCGACGCCGGCATCGGCATTAATTACAACAGCCGCGTCTGGAACAAATCGGGCACAACGGGAGCTTTGCAGTTTGATTTCAATATCGATAACAACTGGCTCGCGCCCGGTTTTGAAATGAGTTTGGGCGAGTTTGAGGGGTACTACTCTGGCTCAGGTTATGGATATCTCGTGACTGGCCCAGACGGAACCCGGCACCAGCTTATCGCGAGATCATCATCGGGCGGCTGCACATTGTATGAATCTACTGATGGTACATTCATTCAAACGACGTCTTGCGGTCCGTATAATTACCCGACGATGGTGGTGAAATATCCGGATGGATCACAAGTTACGTATGGAGCTCTTACCGCCTCAGGAAAACGCTTTCCTTCGGTAATAATGGATCGTAATGGCAACTATCTCACGATCTCCTACATTGCCAATGATACCAATGGAAAGATCGCTTCCATTCGCGACACGCTTGCGCGTTTCATTAATTTTCATTACGACAACACTACTGAAAAGAACTTGGTTGCGGTCACGGTTCCCGGCTTTAACGGAGGGGCGGAACGTCAGGTTGTTCGCTTCTACTATGAACAGATGAATCTGCAATGGCAGAATCGCTTTAACGGTACTGTCGTTGCGCCGACCAGCGTCAATGTGCTGCGCCATGTTTATTATCCGGGAACACAAACGGGTTATCGTTACGATTACTCGCCCTACTTTGGCGTTATTTACAAAATCTGGCAGTTACGTGACATGCAGGTCAGCACAACCAGCCTCACGGAAACGGGCACGGTCAGCGGCAATCACACAGTCGATCCGTCGAATTGGGCGGCATGGACGCATTACAACTACGCGGTGACGCCTATGGATGTGAGCGGGCCGCCACTCAGCGACGTTCCTAAATACAATTGGCGCAAGGACGATTTCGTCGGGCGCACAAGCGCGATTCCACAGACATATTTTCACACGGCTGAGGACGTTACACCCGTTGATTGTGATATTGCTTTAGGTAATTGCACGGGCACTCGCACAACGACGATCACCGCTCCGGACAACACAATTAGCGTTTCGGTTTCAAAGATCAGACCCTCTGGCGATTGGGAAAACGGTCTGCTTAGCGAGACTCGCCTCGAAACGACCGTTTCGGGCACACAAAAAGTCTGGTCGAAAACAAAACTGTTCTGGCAACAGGGCGAAAATCTGCCGACCGGCCGTGATAATCCACGACTCTCAAAGACTGAGGTGACGAACGATGCAAATCAAACGAGAGCGACGAGCTTTGAGTACGACACTTATAACAACCCAACCGTCGTCAAAGAACATGATTTTGCCGCCCCCGATACATTCGGGACCGAACTCCGAAGAACCGAGACAACCTACGAAACCGGCGAGGGCTGGATATATAATCGCCTGATCCGTTTGCCAAAAACTATGCAAACGATTGTAAACGGCACCGTTGTTTCAAAATCGAAATACGAGTACGACAACAACGGAGCTTCGGGCACGACGAACCTCGTGCTTCGACCTGATATAGACCAAAGCACTCACAACATAAAGTATAACCCCTCATATCCAACCTATTATTACTGTATCCCTGGATGTAACATTACGAGCTATTGTTGCCATTGGATCGTGCAATATCAGGGGACAACCGATTATCGCGGCAACGTGACAAAGGTCATCGAATTTCCTGACACAAGTGCGCCCGATAGTGACCCGAACAATGTCATCAAAACGGTTAAATACGACATCGCCGGAAACGCGGTCGAGAGCGGTGCGAGTTGCTGCAAAGAAAAAGAATGGACCTATGTAAAAGAAAATGAGTACGCTTATCCCGTGACTGAAAAGCGTGGCGATCAGGGGCAGCTACAGACGAGCTTCACGTATGATCGCAACACGGGTCTTGTAAAAACCGCGACCGATGAGAACAACCAGGTTTCGACCGTAACTTACAACACTTCAAATCTTCGCGTCACCAGAACCGACAGCCCGAACGGAGCGTGGACGACCACTGAATACAACGACGCTGTGTTTCCTTATCACGTAAAATCAACTGCAAGCCTCGACGCAACGCGGAGCGTATCAAGCTGGAGTTTCGCAAATGGTATCGGGCAGCAGTTTAGGACTCGCGGACAAACGGCGGACGGATATGTTTCGAGCGATGTTGAGTTTGACGAAATGGGACGCCCCAAGAAGGCTTTCAGTCCATATACGGTTGCGAATCTTAACGACGCGAGGCCGTCGGGAATAAAATCCAGAGAGATTACGCAGCGTGACGGTTTGGGCAGAACGCTCACGACCGTGCTTCCCGATCTCACTACCGTAACGGTGAGTTATAATGGACCCGCGGCAACGGCAACCGATCAGGCGGGAAAAAGCCGACGGCGGTTGGCAGATGCACTAGGCAGGACTATCAGAGTGGATGAGCCTGATGCAAACGGAAATCTCGGTGATGTCGCAACGCCTACGCAGCCGACATATTACGAATACGACGGCAACGATAACTTAACAAAAGTCACGCAGACCGGCAGCGGCGTGACCCAGGAAAGACTTTTCAAATACGACGCCCTCTCGCGCCTTACGCATGAAAGGGAGGTCGAGGCAACCGCAACACTTGATACCAACGGTGTCAAGGTCGGTAGCGGCGGCTTGTGGACTGGAGTTTACAAGTACACAAACGAAAACCTTTTACTCGAAGGCATTGATGCGCGTGGCGTGAAAAGCAGCTTTACCTATGACGGCTTAAATCGGACTCAGAGCGTAGCGTTTGCGGGTGAGACCGGTTATCAGACCCCGACGGTCACTTACACTTATGACGAAGCCGAGAGCGGTTTTTACAACAACGGTCGGCGAACAAAAGTTCAGACTGCGGCAAATGCAACCTACGGAATACCTGCGACCGTCCAAAACTACGACTACGATAATGTCGGTCAAGTCGTGAAGCATATTCAACTCATAGATAACCAAACTTACCAACTCGAATACGGCTATAACCTAGCCGGGCAGTTGACGAGCGAGAAATATCCAAGCGGTAGAATTGTCGCGAACACAATAGATAATTTCACCAGATTGGCGACGGTTGCTGATGCTTCGCGGAGCTATCTGACCGGGGTTTCGTTCAACAATCAAGGTTTACTTTCGCAGATGAACCTCGGCAACGGCACGGCGCAAACATTCGTTTACAACGACCGATTTCAGATGACCTCGCAGTCATTGAACAAAGGCGCGGAGGTTTTGCAGAAGTATGATTACAGTTACGGCACCACAGATCTAGCAAGTGGCTCGGTCGATACAAGTAAAAACAACGGACAGCTTGGCAAGATCGAAGGCTGGATCGGGGCCAACAAGGAATGGTCTCAGCGATTTGGCTATGATGAACTCGGAAGATTAAGCGAAGCTCGCGAATACAAACAAGGCGATAATGCTCAACTGACTTATAAACAAAAATTCGACTTTGACCGCTTTGGCAACTTGTATCGCAAAGCGGCTAACAACAATCCGTCTGGGCAACAGCATCCGCTTCCGTACACGGCGATTGAGGAGACGACCACACCCTTAACAGGCGATATTGATAAACAAACAAATCGATTCCGAACCGGCACAACTTATGACGATGCTGGGCAGGTCATTAACGACACGAAATTCCGTTCCATGGGCTTCGGATATGACGCAAATGGCAGAATGGTCAAGGCCACAAAGGCGAACTCTCCTGACGCTTCGACAGTTTACGACGCGCTTGGCAATCGCGTGGCAACAAAGATCAACGATGTATGGACCTTTGTGATCTACGATGCGTTTGGCAAACTCCTCGCTGATTACGGTGGCATTTCCGGAACCGACGACGGCGGGGTGCGATATGTAATGCAGGACTGGCAAGGAAGTCCACGAGCGGTTGTGAGCAATACTGGCTACATCCTGTCGCGTTCGGATTTCACCGCTTTTGGCGAGGAAATCCAATCCGGCATCGGCCTCAGGACCGCACAACAAGGCTACAACACGCCAAACCAATCCCGCCACGGCTATGGCCTGACTGAAAAAGATGACGCCAGCGGCTTAAATCACACTTGGTTTAGAAAGAACGAGAACAAGGCCGGACGCTGGACATCGCCCGACCCTTACAAGGGATCCACGATGCTGGGTAATCCACAGAGTTTTAATCGTTATACCTACGTAGAAAATGAGCCTACCAATTTTGTTGATCCTAGCGGATTATACTGGGCGATTGACTACGGAAGTTGCAGAGTAACGGGGGTTATTTTATACGGTGGCTGGGACGGCGACATTTTCTACTGGAATGGGAATTATGATTTGATTGTGACGTGCAATCTATATTGGGTAAATGACAGTCCGGTTGGCGGCGGCGAACCTCCTGTTGGCGGTGGCGGACAACCTGCTCCATTAAGCGACAAGGAAAAGGAGAAACTTAGGAAGAAAAACGAAAAGATCAAGAAAAACTTGAAAAAGAAAAAATGTAAAGACTTTCTAGAGAGTCATGGCATCTCAATCCTTGATTTGGAGACACAACTTGATAACTCATCAAGTCACTTCTCAGGCCCGGGATCATCAAACATCACAGTTGAAGAGGCAGGATTAATGGGGGAAGACGCTCGTGAAAACCTTGAAGCAATGGAAGCGGGACAAGCGCGTGACAGCGGGCTGGCCGTTTTGGGTTGGTCGGTGAAGGAATGGTTTAAGCGTTATTATAACGGCCGTGTTAAGGCAGCGGTTGGAAGCGGAGGACGGGTCTTTTATAAAGATTTTGGAGCCACTACACACCTTCATGAAAGCCTGCACGTTTCTACCGGCTTAAAAGATATTGAATTAGCTGATAAACTAGGCCTGAAACACAATGGAACGATCGAGTCGGCCAGCCAGGCGATTTCAGCGGCTTTGAAAGCTAATGGTTGCAGTTAAACATCAACGAAGGAGCTTATGAAATTAGCACTCTTGATATTCTATGCATGCGTTTTGGGATGGTCATTTACGGATCAGTCAATGGCGCAGACTAAAGACCCAAAGAAGTGTAACGCGGCTATGAAAGATGGAAAATACACATGGGCCGGCATTGCTCCTCAACTAAAGTCTCCGGATTCATATTTTGGTTATGTCTTGATCAAACCAAAAGATGTAAATAGAGACTATATGGTAAAGCTCGCCAAGCGACTCAAGGCGGAATATTGTCAGGCCGAGAAATTTCAGGTTGTGATTTTCGATAACAAGAAATACGCAAATTCCGATTCGATGCGTGACTATACTTTGTCAAAAGGGAAAACGATCTTGATGCGTGGGTTTTATAGTTTTGATCGCTCGTCAGGCAAAGATATTTTAGAATTTTCAACTAAATTTGGTCATCCAACAACCGAGGTTCAAATTGACCTGTCCAAGAACTAGGTAGGTGCTACTGGACGATTCGCTATCTCGGCTTTTTACCGAACAGCGAGTCGAGGCAGACGCGACGCTCGACATAAGCGCTGTAAAGGGCTCGATTGATCCAATCGATAAGTCCACAAGGGTTTTCGAGTATGACGACGAGGGGTTATTGACTGACGGTTTCGACCCCAGAGGCGCGAACACACATTGACAAAGGCCGAGACAACACCGGACGGCTACACGCTTTCGACGAAAAGCGAGTTCGACTAGGCATTGAACTAAAGAAGACAAAATAATTTTGCACAAGAATCTGCCCGCGAATCACGAGAATTGGCACGAAGGATTTTGTTCGTGAACTTTCGCGTAATTCGCGGGCAAAGGTTCCGTTAAAACTTCAACCTGATCGAAAGCTGCAATTGTCGCGGGTCGCCGACTCCTTGACGCAGAAAGCCGTCAAAGTTGAACAAACTAGGTGCGGTTAATGAGTTTTGGTTACCCGGCAGCGACGACGAGTTGATACGATTGTCCGTATTGAAGGTGTTGAACA
>JBJXFZ010000105.1:0-5754 GCA_046154245.1 Pyrinomonadaceae bacterium | reverse complement strand
ATCAATGCCATCCTGACTTCCGGTAACGAGGAGCTTCTTTCCATCCCCAGAAACCTTTGCATCGTTGACCGACAGAAGGTTTTCGGGAAGTTGCAGTTGTGCTACTTTTTTTGATTTCAGGTTCATCGAAAGTATGCACGGATCTTTTTTACAAAGCTCGTTTCCTTCCGCCGTCCAATAGAGATTTCCGACCGCTAGGAAAGCTCCGCGAGAGTTGCCTTTTTCATCGATCGGCGTTAGCTGAGCGGTTTTCTTGTCAAGTAGGTAGAGAAATTGGGCCGTTGAAGCCTTCCAATACTTTAAGAGAACCTTATCTCCCTCCGCGTCCATGACTTCCCAAACTCCTTTCATCTCCGTCGGAAAGCACCTTTCTTGCCGGAAGTCATAGCTGCACAAGGTACTTTTCTTCAGGTCGTAATCAGCTCGGATGTAAAGCAGGGAATTGCCATTGCGACTCCAAATAAAATAATCAATGGATTCATCCCTGCCTTTGAGTGTGACCAGCTTGATGGGCGTTCTTTTCTCGAAATCGTATAAGAAAAGCTGAAAGTTGTCCTCGTCATCGAGATCCGATGTGTAGGCAAACGCCTGGCCATCGGGCCGCATTTTTACCGAATTGGGCACGACCTTTTCAATGAGCTTCTCAGGTTGAGCCAACGGTGAGCGCAGAAGATAGATGTTGTTCGTCTGATCGGTGACAAGCAGTCTTCGATTTTGTCGATCCGCGTCCCAGATCAAATTGCTTCTGACAGTTCCGGGTTCAAAAAAGAGATGATCAACCTCTGATTTCTTGATCGGCGGAATCCCCTCAATCTCATACGATCCCGGTACTGGAAAATCGTCAGGTGACTGGGCATGGATTGACACGGAGCCAAATGTCCATGCGAAGGCCGCCCAAGCAAGACAGTAAAAGAAGGTTTTGGCTGATAAAATCTTCATCAATTCCTCTCCGAACACCTTATGTTCATCTCGCTTCGCCTATTAAGCCGAAAGTTCCGTTGAATATTCTTGTTTCCGTTCATCTCATTCAGCGAAAACTTCTGGGAATCCCCAACGACGGTCTCTCCGGATTTGAGAGTTATGATCAGCCGCCATTTGTAAACGACATCGCGTTCATATTTTGCCCCCGAAACATACGAGGTCTCGTCGTCAGTTTCGAATCGATCTATAAGTTTTTCCTCCAGATCTGAGATATAAACGCTATATTTTGCCGCGTGCGTTACCTTGTTCCAAGTCAGCCGTATGCCATCATCCGAGACCGAAGTCCCGAGGCTTATCGATTCATTGAAATCGCATGGCCCTTCCACACTTCTTGTCTCGGTTTCGACCCGGGTGCTCGATGCCGGCCCCCGGAGCGGTTTGCCCTTTGGTTTTTCAGTTTTGATGGCTTGCCGCCGTTTCGTTAAGCCTACATCCGGCTTAGGATCGCCAATTGGATCAGGACTTGAAGGCTGATATGTGTCATGACCCGGTACGGGTAAATTCTGATCGGAGCCGGTCTGTTGATTACCTTCCACCGATGCAACCAAATTTTTATCAGTTGAGGCAGGCGGTTTCAAAAGGAACAAGAATAATAGTCCGGCCGTCACTATCATTAAGAGTGCCACGACCGCGATGGGCTGAAGCGTTGGGCGGAGAATATCAAGGAAAGAAAAGAAGCGACCGCTATGACTAGAGGACAAATTTAGTTTCTCAGGATCATTGTCCTGTTCAATCAATACAGACTTCAGAAACTCCTTTGGTGACGGCTTTGGAAGGAGATCGCGGCAGTCTCGGCAAGCCAATAGGTGACGAGTGGCCTCACGCACTTCTTCTCTCGAAAGTGGTCCGTTTCGAAATAGAGTGATCTCTGAAATGTGTAAGTGTTCGCCTTTCATCTCTTCAGCTTTCCAAGCTTCTTTCTTGCGTCGTGTCTCGCTTTCTTTATGTTCCGCACGGCCGAATCAGTATTCGTTATCTTGCTGGAGCCGCTAATCAGTTTCGCGATCTCGATATCTGTAAGTGGCATCTGTAGCGATAGAATTCTCCATTCTTCCACTTCGAGCGAAAGAGCCTCGGCTATATGCTTCTCGTCGATTCGGAATTGCATCAGATAAATCAAGAGGTCTGCCGAATGAAAAAGCAATGCTCGTCGTTGATACAGACTGAGCTTGCAAATCCCTTGCCACACTTCACAGACAAGAATCGTCATCTCAACGTCCGTCTCGAAATCGCGAGTCAAATCCTGGATCGACGGTACGTCTTCAAGAGGAACCTCATTCTGTTTTATTAATTTCGTTCGGCGGCGGCTTATCTCGTTGTAGGCTGATCTTGCCGTGAACGACTTCCACTCCTCTGCGGACATCCCATTGCTTTTTTCTGGATACTTCTTTAACCACTTCCAAAGCCTTAACGCGGTCTCTTGCGAAATATCCGGTACGTCATCAGTTAGAACGGATCTACGACCAGCGATTACTTTGCGAATTAGCTTTAATGATTCTGCAAAGAAGCCCTCCCGATCAAAAGCACCACCGGACCCATTTGTCGGTGGGTCGCCTGGTGAGGTTTGCAACTTGGAAAGGATCGGGTTATCCACAACTATTATTCGCTTTACCGGACTCGTTACGACAAAATCAGATGTAACCAATGACGATTTCCAGCGTTTTAATCAGTAACGAGCATTTTTCGGAGAGACGCCTTTTCAACAATTCGAGAAGATAATCTTCTTTCCAATCGGCAATTGAGCGTCTCGTTTACTAAAGTATTGAATGTTATACAACTTACGACCCGCAAATGTAAACAAAAATTATCTAGCACGTCTCGATTTTCTCGATCTGTGTTTACTCGGTGAGACAGGCACTGGCAAGACGCGTGCCGCGAAGCTCACTCTTACAAAGAGAGATCATCAGGCAGCGGTTGGGAAAGACCTCACATTCAGAGGGCCAATCCCACATGTCCCCGTCGAGTCTAGCGCCTGATTTTATTCCCGGAGACCGGATGGAATTGTATCTTGAGCGTATAGAACAAGATCTGCTCAGAAGTGCCCCCGCGATCAATAACAATAATCAAACACGTGCGGCGCAGCAACTAGGAATCAGTCGTTCCGGATTGATAAAGAAATTGAAGCGTTTTGCCTGTTGATTGGTGCATAAATGTTCCAGAACTGGTTTGTTTTTGCACCAAAACGGTTATTTGTGAACCAGTCTAAATTGTCCTTATAGATCGATCCCATGAATCAACCGTGTTGGCCGACTCATTCGCGTCGCCCCCTGGTCGAACGTCATGACCGCAACAAAGTACGTCGTCTCGAACACGCGTGACTCAAGCGATTGGTAGCCCAGCGTATTCTTAGCGGCGACATCGCCGAAAAAGTACAGGATCTAAAGGGGCAGGACGGGCAAGCCGAGCCAGAATGCGTACATGGAACGCTTCAACCGCAGCGTTAGCGAGGAAGTGCTCGACGCGCATAGCTTCTCGACGATCTCGCAGGTCGGAGATCTCAGCTGGGCCGGGATGCTCAGCACCACGAAGAACGTCCCCACTAAAGCTTGGGATATCCTGCCTGCCGAATTCAAACGCCGGCTGCTAAGCGAAAACTCTATTTTAGAACTGTGACATTGACGGGAAGCTTACGCTACGATCATCACAGGATTGAGAAAAGGCAGAAGCATCTAGTATGCGGCCGGCGATGAGTAGGGTTTCGGTGTAGGAGTCGGTTGTGCATTTGTCGGCGGCTTTGTTCCGGGCGGAACAGCCAGCGGTTTTGAGCCTCTTTGATCGGGACACGGAACGACTTCGCCCGTCTCGATCTTTGTGCATTCGCCGGTCAGAATGTCCTTTCTAACAAACTCGATCGGCCCCGAATCTTTAAGGCGGCGGAACCATTCAATGTCTTGCCGCAGCATTGCCTGCAAATGGCTGTAGGGAACGACCACATCTATCCCGGGGAAAACTCCCGGCGCAATCTGATATTCCGGAAACGTTATCGCGACCCCATCGCGTGTCAGACTCCAAAGGTTATAGTTATTCGCTGTTGGTTTCGTTCCTTCCTTGAACCATTCTTCATCCAGATCCAAATCATCCCTAGGACACCTTTTCAACTCACCGACGCTGTAGGAGGCGATAGTCTTCAGATAATTTGACTTCGGCTTAAACAATTCAGAAAGCTTGTTAATCCGCTTTCCGGTTTTTAAGTCGAAATTTAAGGCTGTTATTCCTACATGACAACTTGCTCCGCAAAACGAAATCCATAATTGGACGCTCACGAATTCTGGTGTGACAAATGACGCTGAGAAACCGTATCCTTCCCAGTTTCCATCACCCGCAAGGTCTCGGCGTACGATCTTCAGAACGTCAGCGTTAAATTTGCGCTGCTGAGGCGTGCGCGGCGCGGTGATTTGTGGATATTTAAAGTCTCCCTTTCGACGCAGCTTCGCACTGACGATCTTAATGCCACCCGCCTGGAAATCCCGCCCGCTGCGAACGCAATCTAACACATTGTCCTGTGCTTCCAGCTTGTCAGGCACAACAAAAAGAATTGTCAGAAAAGTCGAAAGTAAAATTATCCGATTTAGATTTACCATAAAAACCTCAACATCTGCTCAAAGGGATTATCTCGCAAAATCAACATACGCATTGTCTTCAATCAATTCCACATTTTTACGCAACAATATTTAATCGGATGTCCAAGCCTGCCTAAATCTGCCGTTATGATAGATCCAAATAAAAGTCGCCGATTCGCAGCTTCCACCACCAGGAGCATCATACTTCAAACGCCGCGTAACTCTTTCGTCAGTATTGCCAACAATCTCTGCATATTTTTCACCTTTTCGCTCAACGTACAAAATACTGCTAGCCGAACCGCCTTCCAAAATATGTGCTTTGTAATTCGTGCCCTGACTCAGGAATGCAATGACATAGGGGCTTCGTCCTTTGTTGAACATAACGGCGTAATCGCGTTTTGAATCACCGTTGAAATTTCCCGAAACCACCGCGCGGCTTTTACAAATAGGGTCGCCCCGATCCAGTTTGTAACCTGGATACTTCTCCTTCAGATAACTTCGCACCTTAGTAGGCAAGACTTGGCCTTGAACGGCGGCACTGTCCAAAACAAAAATCCCCCCGACAAACAATCCAAACAAAAAGAGTTTTCTAAACAGTTTCATTTTTCTCCGAATTCTAAAAGTTGAGTGGCGATCATTTCAATTATTGCTCAACGAGCAGTCAGAAACTGAATTTTGGTAAAAGCGTCCATCCAGAGCATTTCTCCATCACCTTGTCGTTCTTTTCTAACCGTAACCCGCACTCTCCGTCCCTTATACCTAGACGGCATGGTCTTCCATGCCCACGATTCATCGCAGAACTTAGCATGGCATAATCCCCTGTGCTGTTTTCCTTTCTTGTCGGCGATGTCTAAATAACAGTTGTCACCACACTCGTAACGGACAATTTTACCTTCTAAAATTTTAATTTTAGCGTTTTTAATTTCGGCGTTTTGTTTATCCGCCAGGTATTGGCTCTCATCTTCGCTTCCACGTGCGATGACCTTTTTGGGACCGAAGGCACTCATTGGCTGTCCAAGCGTTTCAATCGGCTCGCCCTCAAGTTCAAACGTCGTCCGCCACGCTCCGGCATCCAGTTCCGAAACGGCCTTTCCGAATACTTCGATTGACCCGCCACTGAGTTTGACAGGTTGGACAAAAGTTATGTCGGAGTTCTCGTTGGGGTCCTCGTTGTCAAGAGTAAACGTATCTGTTGTGACGGCAATCGTTGCCT
>JBJXFZ010000104.1:0-7570 GCA_046154245.1 Pyrinomonadaceae bacterium | reverse complement strand
CGCACCTGCCGCATTGCTGGGAGGCGGCGATGCTCTTTGAGGAAACGCAGAGGACGTTGTTTTGTTCGGATCTGTTCCACCAGCTCGGCGACGTCGAGGCCCGAACCGAATCTGACGTAGTCGGCAGGTTTAGTCAGGCGTTGGCCAGCTATCAGAACACCGCCTACGCCAATTACATGCCCTGGTCGACCCGGACCGAGGCAAATATCGAAAAGTTGATCGCCCTCAGGCCGAAGACACTTGCGGCTATGCACGGCTCGACTTTTGTCGGCGACGGCTCGCAGGCCTTGCGCGACCTCGCGGTCGCGATGAAGGAAAATCTCGGCTAGGCAATTTTCTCGTGTTACTTTTCCCGTCCGAAATCCGCCTTGCGTGTTGGAGGAATTCTTAACATGCAACGCGGATCTTTTTTTGTCAGGCAGCTTACAACTTTGTTCATTCTAACGGGTCTAATGGTTTCGTTAACCGTCGGGCAGAAAAAGTCCGCGCAGCCAAAGTCGGCATCGTGTTCGGGCGTCTGGACTGGCAATGTTACCTACACGCGCTCGCAGGATCTGAGCGACAGCAAGACGGTGAAGCGCGTGTCAAATCGCGGCGAGGATCAGAAAAGTTCTGAGCTGAAATTCCGCTACAAAGCTTCGGTCGCGGTCCTCGAGGACCGTAATCGTCCGGGCACGAACACCGGCAAAGCGTCGATCGAATCCAGTCTTACATCCACAGACAAAACCATCGCCCGCGAAGAGAATTCGTGCGACCGCGGCAAAACTTGGCGGGTGATGACCGGCGAGTTTATCACACAGAGCGAAACCCGCGGACAGGCGAGCCACCTGGACGCAAGCGTCACCGTCGGCGCGAACTCGGACGGCAGCTATGCGGTCAGTGTCGGTCTGCCGCAAATTCGCGGCATGGTGTCGGGTGAAGAAAAGGCGAGTTACAGCGGACAATGCACGACAAAACCGGGCAAAAGCTTTTCGATGCCGCAGACCGAGACAACGCTACAAGGATTTTCGATGTCGACGGACGGCCGTCATCGCGTTGACGCGAAAGATCCGAATAGAATTTCAGGTAGCTGGTCGCAGACCGCGCTCGGCGTGACGGAGACGATCACGTGGAATTTGCAACGCTGCGACCGGCCGCTCAGGATCACCGATATTCAGTTTGAGGACATGAAGTACCCGACCTGGAACGACTGGCAGGACGTTAGCGAACAGCGCGCCACCATTGACGGCAACCTTGTGCGGATCAAAGCGCGAATTCTCAACGAAACGGGCGAGGCGAAATACGCGGATCTAAGATTCAAGGCGACCTACACGGGCGATAAATGGAACGGATCAATGCCGGACGCGCCGCTCGAAGATAATGTGCGTTCGATCAGGATCGGTGCCAACACAGAAGAGACCGTGGAAATGATTTGGGATTCGTCCGGTTACGCTTGGTTTGACGACGGCCGTCCGCGACTAGTCCAACGTATCAAGGCTGAACTAGAAGAAAACGGCAAGCAGGTCGACGAAAAGACAGAAAATCTCAAGCTCGCGCCAAAACCCGTCGTCCTCGTTCACGGACTATGGTCAAACTGGCAAGCCTGGGAAGCGTGGCAGAATATTCTGACGACCTCGCACAGCTTCGATTGGAAGGCCTTTGCCGTCGGTGAAAAACCCGAGCACGGCAGGATGAATACCGGCAAGGAGTTCATGTCGACCGACAAAACCGATTCGATCGGCGACAACGCCCGGCAGCTACAAACTTATGTCGAATATGCTCAAAAAGATCGCAACGCCTGGCACGTCGATATTGTCGCTCACTCTATGGGCGGCCTCATCTCGCGTTGGTACATTGACCAGCTTATGCAGAATTACGCCGACACGCCGCGTCCCCGCGTTGCTCATTTGGTGATGCTCGGCACGCCGAACATGGGCTCGCCGTGTGCCGATGTCATGGATCTCACATTCGAGATCCTTGGCAAACGGGTCGAGGCCGTTCGTCAGCTCCGTACCGACTACATCGAAGGATTCAACCGGATCCATACACAGCGAAAGGGCGTAAAATTCTCTTCGCTCGCGGGTAATCCGCTCCCGATGACCTGCAAGTGGGAGGGCGAGGGTGATGGCGTCGTGACGGTCAAGTCGGCGCACTGGACGATCAAGGATACCGGCATCTCGAACAGCATTCACACGGATCTTACCGGAACGAAAGATTTTTCGGACTTCGTCGAGCCGCGACTGGCGATCGGGCCAAAAGGCAATCACCTGCCGGAGACGCCAGACATGCCGGGTCGTGCGGGGCGAAACTAAAACAGCAAAGCTTCGCGACAGAATTTATTGCGGAAAGCCGATTCTCTTCAGCAGGTCGTCGAATCGCGGATCGCCGTGTAGCGGTTTTAGTCTGCGTCCGATCTTGGCAAGGGCGAGCCAATTTGAGCGCTCGTGATAGGCTCGTTCGAGCCAGTAAAAGGCACGGTCATTATCGCCGAGTCCGACGTAAATCTCGACAGGCAGGAATGGTGAGATCTCTTTTTTCATAACGCGGGCTTCGAGATCCGCGGCGATCTTCCTCGCTTCCGCCGTCCGTCCGGCAAGGGCCAACGCGTGGCCCAGGATCATCTGTGTCAGGGCTTCGTTTGAGATCTGACGCGATCTCTCGATCGCAGCTACGCCCTCGTCAAACCTTCCCTGTTCAACGTAGATCTCGCCCAAAACCAGGTGGGCGCGCGCAAAATTAGGATCGCGAGCGATGAGTTGTTTTGCCCGGGCCTCGGCTTCGTTCAACCGTCCGGCGATATACATCGCCCAAGCAATATTCGACGCCACCGTTGGCGAAAGCGGATCGAATTGCTGAGCGATCTTTAACTCATTGATGGCTTCGTCAAAACGTCCCATCGCTACCAAAAAATTTCCGTACGAATAGCGAGCCTCGGAGTTATTGGGCACGATCTGCAGGGCCTGACGGTATTCGGCCTCTGCCCCCTGGAAATCCCATTCCCAGACAAATCGTATCGAGGCAAGGGGAATATGCGCAGAGCCGAGCGTAGGGTCGAGTGTTAGGGCCTTTGTCGCCGACTCTTTGGCCAACGGGTAAGCCTCGCTCGGCGGCATGGTTCCGTACGCAGGAGCAGTGCGATACGCAAGAGCCAATCCCTGATGGGCAAGCGCGTAGTTGGCGTCCAGATCCAAAGCCTTTCGATAGAACTCGACCGCTTTTTTCACATCTTCAGCCGCGCCTTTCTGGCGATGATATTCGCCTTTGAGATAAAGTTCGAACGCTTCCGAATTCTGCGTGTAGCTCCTTGAAGTGAGTTCTCCCTGCACGCGTGGGGCAGAAGAGAAGTGTTTGAGGATGTCGGCGGCCATTCGGTTTTCGATCGACGCCAGCTCCGGGCTCTTACCTTGGTAGGTCATCGCAGCATGCCTTGAACCCGTCGCAGCATGAACAAATTCGAGATGGATCTCGACACCATCGTGATACTTGATAAGTCTGCCCACCACAATGGTGTCGATCTGGACGTCGCTGCCGAGCGGTCGAAGGGCGACCCGGCCATTCGCCGTTTCAAGCCCGGCGGAAGTGGGTATCACCTGAATGTCGGAACTTGGCTGTAAACGGCCGATCAAATTTTTGCTGAGGCCCTGGCAAAGGAAATCGTTTTCCGCGTTGCCTGTCTCGTTCACAAACGACGGAATAGCTACTATTCGTTTTGCGCCGGTCGGATTCGCCGTTGTCACACCGGCGCGATCGGCGTAGAAATTAACGGTCAAAATACCCGTTAGGTATGCTATCGAGACAAGGGCCAGCAGGACGCCGGCAAGAGCAAACTTATATTTATGACGAGTGAGCAGCGTCGATTTTTTCGGGTTTACTACGTGCTTCCCGACCGCTCGCGTCTCTATAACCGGATCAGTCGCAAAAATCGCGGTCGGAACCTCAGACTGGTGGATTGATTCACTAGTTTCCGACGAGTGTCTTATTCGCCTGCATAATTCTTCAAAACGCGCGTCGTCACGGAGTGCATCGTATCGCGGGTCGACAGCGAGCCACGGCATCCAACAATCGCGCTCCTCAAACGCCGTTTCTAACCACTCAAGGGCTTTATCCTTTTCTTTGAGCGCGGTAAAGATCAGGGCGAGGTAACATGGCGGCACATAGCTTTTTTCACGATAGGTTATCAGCCGGTTTGCTATCTCGACTGCCTCGTCGCGCTTGCCGGCTGCAGCAAGCACAAAGGCGAGAGCGTACGCCGACATGTTGAGACCGACGTCTGTTGCGACGGCCCGGCGACACATGGCCTCGGCTTCGTCAAAGTTCTGCAGGCCGAGCACGTTCCAACTAAAGGCCTGCATCGCAAGGTAATGATCGGAGTCCAGCTCGTGAGCCTCGATAAGTTTGCGACGCGAATCTGCATATCGTCGCGAGTTTCGCAAAAGAAACGCGTGAATTATCAGCGTCGCATACGTATTCGGCGCGATATCGTTAGCGCGTCCGATGTGAAACTCGGCTTCGTCGTCGCGGCCATTTAGACTCAGAAAATGCGCGTACCACGTGTGCGCCGCGACGAGATTTGGGCTCAGGTCGATTGCTTTCTCAAAAAGGGTCTCGGAACGACTAAAGTTCCAATCGTAACTGTACGCAGTAATTGCGAGCGATACGTATGCCTCGGCAAGTTCGGGGTCGAGAGACAACGCTTTTTCGGCGTTTTCCTTCGCCGCCGGAAAGCTCTCGTGCGGCGCCATTAAGCCAAAGACACTCAAAAAGTTGTGGTAATCGGCGATGCCCGCATACGGCGCCGCGTAGTTCGGATCGATTGCGATAGCCTCGCTATAGCAGATCAAGGCCTGAGCAAAAGCCTCGGGCGTCGAGCGGAGCCAGTGAGCGCGGCCCTTTAGGTAGGCTTCGTAGGCTTCAGGTTTTTCGGTCCCGCGCTTTGCGAGCTTTTGCTCTTCCTCGCCCGTCAATTGCGGGATCAGCAGCCGAGCAACTTTGTCAGCAACAACGTCTTCGAGATCGAGGATGTCGGTAAAATTTTCATCAAACTTGTCAGCCCAGACGGTAGATTCATTTTCGACGTCCAAAAGCTGCGCCGAGATCCGCACTCGGTCGCCAACCCGGCGCAGCGTGCCACACAGCACAAAATCAACGTGCAGATCGCGGGTGATGGCGAGCGGGTCGTCATAGGTGCAGCACTTCATAACCGAGCTGGTCGGCCGCACGACGAGGCGCTTGACCTGCGAAAGCCGCGTGATCATCGCGTCGGCAAGACCGACGCCGAGATACTCGTCATCGATCGAGCCCGTCGGCGTGCTAAGTATCTGCAGCGGCAGGACGGCGATAGACTTATGTTGCGCGTCGGCCTTCGGTGTCGAATATCGGTCGACAATAGGATTCCCCATTCGTCTGAGCAGATCCGAATACCGCGGGTCGGTTCTCAGCTGAGCGAGCATTGGATCTGTTCCAAACCAGATCATCCACGGATCGAGTTCGTCGAAAGCCTGCTCGAAATACTCAAATGTTTTATCGGCGTCACCGATCGCCGCATGACACATCGCTAGAAAGTACGGCTTAACATAACGATCCTTTGCAGACGCTACCAGAGAGTCTACGATCTCTCGAGCCTCGTCAAGCCTGCCGACGCTCACCAGACCGAAACACAGCGGATAGGCCGTGAGTCCGGAATCCGGGATCATGTCGCGGAATCGTCGAAAGTACGGCAGCGCTTCTGCATGTCGCCCGAGCCCCCAGAGGGCGACGGCGATCTGCATGTAACCAACCGGATAATTGCTGTCGAGTTCTACAACTTCGTGTGCGCGCCGCAACGCCTCATTGAAGTTGCGGGCTTGATAAAGATTCCACGCAACCTGCGTTTTTGTCCGCGCCGAAAGAGGATCGAGCCGTTCGGTAATGAGAATTTCGCGCGTCGCTTCGTCGTCAAAACCTAATCCCCTGAGCTGAGCCGCACGCCATTCGTGAGCAAGCGGATAATTAGGCGCCAGATCGATCGCTCGCATTGACGCGGCATCGGCGTCCGCCCATTGGCGTCGATTGCTGTAGATCAGAGCGAGCGTGGCGTAGGCTTCGCCGAGGCTGTCGTCGAGCTCGATAGCGCGGCGAACATGCGCTTCGGCGTCGGCGAACGCATTTTCCGACGGCCCGACACCATAGATCACCGACCACACATAAAAATCCGCAATGCCGACGTGGGCGAGCGCGTATTTCGGATCGATCTCGGCCGCTTTTCGAAACCACTCGGCCGCCTTTCCTAGGGATTCAGCATTGAATTGGTTCCAGTAAAAGCGGCCCTTCATGTAGGCCTCGAACGCGCGCGGATTGTCGGTGCCCTGTTTTGTGAGTTTCTGCCGCTCTGTGCCCGTAAACTGCGGAATAAGTGCGACGACGACGTGTTCTGAGATCGCGTCTTCGAGTTCTAAAACATCCGTAACGCGTTCGTCAAACTGTCCTGCCCAGATCGCCGAACCGCTCTCGACGTCTAACAACTGCATCGAGATTCGCAGCCGTTCGCCGAAACGCCTTATTCGTCCGTCGAGAACAACATCGACGCTGAGGTCGCGGCCCGCCACAAGCGGATCGACCGAACGGTCGCTGTAGCGCGTTATCGAACTCGTCGGGCGAACCGTCAACTGCCTGACCGAGGCGAGCCGCGTGATGATCGCGTCCGCGAGACCGACCGTAAGGTACGTCTCGTTCGTATCCTCGTTCCTCGCGACACCGAGATAACTCAACGGCAGCACGGCCAACAACTTTGTTCCGTCGCCTGTCGAAGGCGTGCGTTCAGCTTGCCGCTTCGAAAAATATTGCGGAACATCGACCGGTTCGCCGACGAGGTGACGTTCGATGTCTGCGCAGAACTCGGCGATCGTTTGATAGCGGTTTGCCGGCTCTTTATGCAGAGCCTTCATGAGAATGTTGTCGAGATCGCCCCGTAGCTCGCCCGAGAAATCCTCACGTTTTTTTGGGGGGTCGAGGGTACCGACCAGGGTCGTTGCAGACTTGCTGACCGGAACGGCGACCGTTGTAACGGCGCCGCCTGCAACCTCGCTCGGCAACAGCGGCTCTTCTTCGCAGATCGCCTTTGCTATCTCGTGCGGCGCCCGGCTTGTAACACGATACGGACGATAGCCGGTCAGCAGTTCATACAAAACAACGCCGAGGCTGTAAACGTCGGTCGCAAAGGTCACCTTCTCGCCGCGAACCTGTTCGGGGCTTGCATAGTCGACCGTCATCATCCTGAGAGCCGTGGCCGTCGGCTTCAGCGTATCTGAGGCAAGGTCAGGGTCGAGCAATTTTGCAATTCCAAAATCAAGGAGGCGCGGGCTCGCATCGTCCAACACGAGAATGTTCGAGGGCTTGATATCGCGGTGAATGACCCGCATTTGGTGGGCGTATTCGACGGCTTCACCGATTCGCAAGAAAAGCCTTAGTCGCTCGAGCGTCGATAACGCGTTCTTATCGGCGAACCGGTAGAGCGGCAGGCCATGGACGCAATCCATTACGAAATACGGCCGGCCGTCGTCCGTTGTGCCGCCGTCGATCAGACGAGTGATGTACGGATGATCAAGCGTTGCCA
>JBJXFZ010000100.1:0-3761 GCA_046154245.1 Pyrinomonadaceae bacterium | reverse complement strand
TTTGTCGTACAACTGCCAAGAGCGTAAATAGTAAATTGTTAATCGTGAATAGAAAGATGCCTCTATTTACGATTTACGATTGACGATTCACTATGAAAATACTTGTCGTCGAAGACGAACAACATCTTGCCGAAGGTCTGCGGTTCAATCTCGAGGCCGAGGGCTATGAGGCGCACCTGGTCGCCGACGGCGAAGCGGCGCTTGATGAACTAAGTACCACAAATTTTGATGCCATCATTCTCGACGTGATGCTGCCGGGCATCGACGGTTTTGAGGTGGCTCGCACATTGCGAGAGCGTGGCGATTACACGCCCGTGCTGATGTTGACCGCTCGCGGCCGCCCCGAAGACGTGCTAGCGGGCTTTGAGGCCGGTGCCGACGATTACCTGCCAAAGCCCTTCGATCTCGAAATTTTCTTGGCGAGATTGCACGGGCTTCTCCGTCGGCAGAAATGGTCGCGTCGTCGCCGCGGCGGAACCGGTGACAGCAGACGCGCGCCCGATGTCGTCTCGATAAACGGTCGCGAGATCGACTTTCAAAATCTGGAACTGCGTGGGATAGGGAGCGAGGGCGCGGAACTGACTCCGCTCACCCTCATGGAGGCCGATCTGCTCCGTTATCTCATCGACCATGCCGGTAACGCCGTATCACGTAAGTCCATTCTCGAGGACGTATGGCGTCTCTCTGAGGACACCGACACGCGCGCGATCGACAACTTTATCGTGCGCCTCAGAAAGCTCATCGAGGACAAGCCAAACGACCCGCAAATTTTGATCACCGTCCGCGGCGTCGGCTACAAATTTGTCATGCCATCGTAGTTGTGTCGTGCGATGACGCGAACCTTTCGTCGCCAGTCCTCGTGCAGCTCGAATCTCCACAGCTCGATCTCCGGCGACAACACACGCGCAAAAAATTCAAAATCGCGATGAAAACTCCACGCCGGTGCAGCGAGATAGATGAGTGCCGGTTTATCGGCGATCTCGCGTCCGTTAAAAAGATCGGCGCGTGACAAGATCCCGCGACGACGCTGCAACTCGATCTTTCGCCAGTAGTCGGCGGCTTGAAAAACAGCGGCGCGGTCCGGCTGAGTTTTTAGTTCGATAATAACGAGCCGCCCGTCGCGCCGAAGTGCGAGCAGGTCGACGCGTGCTCGAACAACACGAAACTGATTGTAGATCGGCGACAAAACTAAATTTGCATCGAGCAGCTTTATGTTGCGGCGGAGAATGGACTCGAGCCACGCTTCGGGTGCGATGCGATAGTGCCGGTGTCGTTTGTTCAACGTGTCGTGCGCGCGATGTTGCTGAAAACTCTCGACCAGGTTGCACAGGTCGTCCCAGTTTTCGTCCATCAAGATCCGCACATTTCTGCCAAAGCCGAACCAGGCTCTTTCGGCCTCCGCGATCGATCTAACGCGGGCAAACGGCAGTCCGTTAAAGCGCAGCGTTTCGCCATGTCGCGAGGTAATGATGTCGATACTGTCGGGCGAGAGTTCGAAGATCTTATTGGCTGTGCCGCTCGGCTCTACGACAGCCGGCAGTTTGAGCTTCGGCGGTTTTTCTCGCCAGAGGTCGGGCAAATTTCGCTTTGGCAGTTCGACGAGCCGCGGCAGATCGGATCGGCGATCGATCTCGATGACGCAGATGCGTCGCTTCCAAAATTCACTTAATAGTGCGTGAAGCTTTTGCGCCGAACGGGCTTGCCGCTTTTCGCAGATGAGCCAAATTTCGCTTGTCGGCTTTTTCTTTCGCAGGGAAATTTTTTCGAGCCACAGAATCGCCGCGGTGAGGATGATTTCCGGTGTAAGTTTTGCCGTGACATCGGCCATCGCGGCGACATGTTTTTTGCCGGCGCTCTCAAACTCGATCTGAGCGAGGCGCCCGTTCTCGTCGTTTAGAGCAACTCGTCCGAGCGTTACGCCGACGTAATTCGCTTTTATCAGCTCAGCTATCTCATTTGCCTTATTGAGCCGTGCGGCTTCGATCGCGGCGATGAGTTTTGTTGCCGATTCACGCGGGATGAGGCGCATCGTCTCGCGTTTTTTCGCGAACGCACCCGCGACGTCGATCACTATTTCGTCTCCCGCGACGCTCGCGTTATTCAGTCGCCACGAGTGAAAGCCCTTGTCGTCGATAAAGCCAAAGTGACGCTTGCCGTCGTCCTCGACAAACTCGATCTCTGTGCGCTCAAGCGGGAACGTTTTACCCGTCTCGCGTACGAGCAGCCACTCGTGACTCGCCGCTACCAACTCGTGTAATTCATCGGTGCTTACCATTTATGATTGTGGGCGAAGTAATGCATCATTGCGGCGGCCCAGTCGGCATACCCTTTTTCTGACGGGTGAACGCCGTCGGCAAAAAAGCCATCGAGCGGGACATCGACTGGTTGCGGGAAATAGAAAACGCGATCCCACTCGCGGGTAAACTCGCGGATGTTCGCGTCGTGCATTTTCGAGAGCTGCCAGAGCAACTGCTTTGACGGCCAGGGAATAACGGGCGAGGCGCCGATCATCGGGCAGTTTGAGATAAAGATGACGGCCTCCGGGTTTTTGTTTTTGAGAATCGTGAGCAGCTCGGTCATATCGCGACGCCAGCGCCGCGGGCTTGAGAGCTTCATCACGTCGTTGCCGCCGATCCCAAGCAAAATGTAATCGAATCGTGTATCGGGTATCTCCGGCACGAGCTCGTCGATGGTTCGCCGAGCCGTTACGCCGTTCCGCCCCAACACTTGCCATTCGACCGCGCTCCCGAGCTGATTGCTCAATGCTCGCGCAAACTGGCCGGCGAGGGCACGCTCGTGGTCGCGTGCGCCGAGTCCGGCGACCGTCGATTCACCTAAAACAAACAACTTTACAGCCTCGCCGTCGCCGCATCTGCCACGTTTGTCGCCGGCAGCGTCGGGCAGCACGCCGACCTTCCAACGCGTCACGCGGCCCTGCAAGAAAAGGAGCGGTGCGATCGGAGCTAGAGCGATGCCCCCGGCAACGAATCGCCGCTGAAGCCTTGCAAGATTGTCGCCGTCCTTGTTCATGTCACTCTTTGTACTGGTTTTCTCTGCGTTCTTTGCGACCTAGCGTGAAACCGGATCTTCTCACGCAAAGACGCTAAGCACGCAAAGGGTCGCGAAAGCGCAAACCTCAAGCGAATCGTTATGATAAAATTTAAAGCCTCGAATGTTTTTGTCAAATTGTCACAAGCATCTCCTCTTAATTGTTTTCGTCACGTTGCTGATCCAGGCTTGCGGCGGCTCGCAGACAAACTCTAACAACGCTGTCTCGCAGCCGAACGGCAAGCGATTTCCGTTCCCGACAAAAGAGCCGGAAGTTTATCAGGGCGATTTTGTCGTCGGTGACGGTACGACCGAGCAGCAGTACTTTGTCGCGAGAGAAGGCGAGAATTGGCGCTTTGACTTCAAACGCGACGGAGCGCCGTGGATATCGCAGTTATCGAGTGGCGGCACGGTTTATTTTGTCGATCATGAAAAACGAGTATATTCGACGCTGCCGAGCTCGCAGGAGCAGAAATTCGACGGCGGATATTTTAATTCGCTGACGTGGGGATTTTTCCGCGGAGCGAACTACATCGAGTACGAAGAGGCCGGTCGCGACGGCAGCCTCGTCAAATACAAGGCCCGCATGCTGAAAAACTCGAAAAGCGATGTGACCGTCACGATCGACGAGCGCACGGGCGTGCTTGTCCGCCAAGAGATCGCGGACAAACCTTTGGCACACGAGACGCCGGTTACTTATTTTTACGAAGTAT